>NZ_LZKV01000045.1:0-25866 GCF_001672995.1 Mycobacterium sp. 1482292.6
ACGGTGCTGGTGGGCGGGGGCAGCGAGGCGGTCGAGGGGACCGCGCGGGCCCTGGCGATCCTGTTGGCCTGCAGCGCGCCGGTGATTGTCGCGGTGGTGGCGGGGGCGACCTACTGGCTGGTGCGCCGCTCGCTGCAGTCGGTGGACGCGATCCGGACCAGGGTGGCCGACATCTCGACGTCCGATCTGGCCGAGCGGGTTCCGGTCCCCGACAGCCACGACGAGATCGCGGCCCTGGCCGTCACCATGAACGAGATGCTCTCGCGGCTGGAAGCGGGTCACCGCGCGCAGCAACGCTTCGTCGGCGACGCCTCCCACGAGTTGCGCAGCCCGCTGGCCACCATCATCTCCGGGCTGGAAGTGGCCGAGGCCCATCCCGACCTGCTCGACGCCGAGCTGGCGGTCAATACGTTGCTGCCCGAGGCGCAGCGCATGCACACGCTGATCGAAGACCTGCTGCTGCTGGCCCGCGCGGACGAGCAGCGGCTGCTGCGGCGCAAGGAGCCGGTGGCCCTCGACGACCTCGCGCGGGCCGAGGCCGACCGGGCCCGGCGCGACGCACGGTGCGTGATCCACACCGATCTCCGTCCGGTGCGCCTGGACGCTGACCCGGTGGCGATGTCGCGGATGATCCGCAACCTCGTCGAAAATGCTGTGCGACATGCGGTTTCGTGTGTCGCCATCGAAGTCCGCGGCGATGACGCGACGGCGATCCTGACCGTCAGCGATGACGGCCCCGGAATCGCCCCCGCCGACCGCGACCGGGTGTTCGAACGTTTCGTGCGCCTGGACTCCGACCGGGCCCGCAGCGGGGGTGGGACCGGGCTGGGCCTGGCGATCGTCACCGAGGTCGTCACCGCCCACGGGGGCACGGTCGCCATCGACGACCCGCCGTACGGGGGAACCACGATGGTTGTGACGTTGCCGCGGCAGGGGTCTCAGCACAGCAACCGGTAGCCGACGCCCCGGATCGTCTCGATGGTGTTGGTACCGAAGGGAACATCGATCTTGCGGCGCAGGTAGCCCACATAAACCTCGACGACGTTGTCCGGGCCGTGATGGTGGGCATCCCAGACGTTCTGCAGGATCTCGGCCTTGGTCACCACCACGTCCATGTTGCGCATCAGGTACTCGAGCACGCCGTACTCGCGGGGAGTCAACGCGATCGGCGTCGAGCCCCGTTTCACCGTGTGCCGGGCGGGATCGAGCGCCAGCGACCCGGCTTTGAGCACCACCGGCCGCGCCGGTGCGCCGCGGCGAACCAGCGCCCGCAGCCGCGCGACCAGCACCCGGAACGAGAACGGCTTGGTCAGATAGTCATCGGCACCCAGATCGAACGCATCGGTCTCGTCGTATTCGCCGTCCTTGGCGGTGAGCATGAGCACCGGCGTCCACACGTTGTGCGACCGCATCCGGCGCAGCACCTCATAACCGCTGAGGCCGGGCAGCATGATGTCGAGAACGATTACGTCAAAAGCGTTTTCGGTGGCTTCCCGCAGCCCGTCGACACCGTTGCCCACGGCCACCACGACGAACCCCTCCGCCTTGAGCCCCCTGGTCACGGTCGCGGACAGCCGTGGTTCATCCTCGACGAGCAGGACTCTCATGTGTCAACGCTACGTCGAGAGCCGGACCCGGCCTCAGTCGGGCCAGCGAGCCTCGATCAGCACCTCGGCGAACGGGCCGCCCATGCGGCAGAACCGGTTGGTCGCCACCCACACCACGCCGGCGCTTCGCAGCGTGATGCGCACCGGGTGGCCGAGGAGGGTCTCACCGGGAGTGGTGTGGCTGAAGAACGTCGTCAGGCGCTCGACGTCGACGTCGATTGCCCAGTCGGGCCACGGTCGTTCGAAGAAGTCGCGGTTGAACCACATGGTCGGGCATTCCTCAATGCGGCGCTCCCGCAAGCCCATTGGGGGGAGCATCATCACGGGCGTGCCTGCAAGCTGGCGCGTGCCGGGTGGCATCCCCGCTCCTTTGTGCCGCCGTGATCACCGATCTTTGTCACGCTACGGCCGAAGCGCTGTGAAATCGTTGAGAGCGGGGCCGGCCCGGTGCCGTTGCCGCGGGTGGGGCCCGGTTCCGGAGTTAACTTCTCGATGAGCGCGGGCGCCGGACCGGCCGTTCAGCGCGCGTCGCGGTCCGAGTGCTCGGCGCCGCCGGCCGGATCGGCTTCCGGCGCATCGTCTTTGGGCTGGCCGGGGTGCCTGCCGGGACGCTGCGGGATGATGACCAGCAACACCGCGATGAGCGCCGCGATCACCGCGGAGGCCAGCGGGCGGCTCCACGCCAGGCCGCCGTCGGCGACGGGCTTGTCGATGAAGTCACCCACCGTCGCCCCCAGCGGCCGGGTGAGGATGAACGCGACCCAGAACAAGGTGACGCGGGAAATGGAGGTCCAGAAGTACAGGGCGGCGACCGCCGCCAGGCCGACCGCGAACACCAGCGCGCCGCGTTCGTAACCGAGATCGCGTGTGTCCGCCAGCCAATCGCCGAGCGCGGTGCCCAGCGTCTGCGAGAACGTGATGGTCGCCCAGTAGAAGGCCTCCACTCTGGGCGTCGAGACGGTGCTGACCGATACGGTGCCCTGGGACCACCGCCACCAGCCCAGGGTGGCCAGCAGGCAGGCCAGCAGCAGCAGCGATCCGCCCGTGTAACCGATGCCGAGCGAGCGGTCCGCGAAGTCGGCCAGCACGGTGCCGAACGTCGTCGAGGCCACGATCGTCGCCCAGTACAGGACCGCGTGGAACCGCTTGGCCAGGATCTGCGCCGCAACCAGCGCCACCAGCGCGACGCCGAAGATCGCGACCCCGGCGGCGTAGCCCCAATTCAGGGTCATCGTGACGGTGTCGCCGCCCGTCTCGCCCAACGTCGTCGCCAACACCTTGATGACCCAAAAGCCGAGGGTGACGGCCGGCACCTTGGTCAACGCGAGTTTCGAGACGTCGGTCATGCACGTTATCTTCCGCCATCGGTGCGCGACACGGAATCCGGAGTTTGACGGCATGGCAGGTTCTGCTCACCGGGATCACAAAGCCGACGGGTTCCCGCAGGTGGCGCAATGGCGCGGCGGGTGGCGGTTTTCGCTGGTCGGGCCCGAACGCCGCCCGGCGCAATACGCCCGGGGGCCGGCACCGACGCCCATCGGCGACCCGAAAAGTGGCCCTGAGCTGCGTTAGCGTGACTCCCGTGGCGCACCCAGTACCTAGCCGGGATATTCAAGACTCCCGGGCCAATCGCGCCCGCCGGGTCGCCGACGTGCTGCGCCAACAGATCCACGCCGACGCCTATCCGGCGGGCCTGCCCGCCGAACAGCAGCTGGCCGCCGAATTCTCGGTATCGCGCAACACCATTCGCGAGGCGCTGGCCGTCCTCAAGCAAGAGGGGCTGATCGACCGCGGGCCGAAGGTGGGCACGCACGTCGCGCAGCGCAAATACGACCACGGCCTCGACGCGCTGCTGGGCCTGAAGGAGACGTTCAAGGATCTCGGCGAGGTCCGCAACGAGGTGCGCGCCGCGATGCCGGTCACCGCGCCGCCGTCGGTGGCCCGCCGGCTGCGGCTGCAGCCGGGCGAGCCGGCGGTGTTCGTCGAGCGGTTGCGTTACCTGGGTGATCTGCCGCTCAGCCTTGACCTCACCTACCTCGCCCCGGACATCGGCCGGCGGGTGCTCGACCATCCGCTGGAAACCAACGACCTGTTCTCCCTCATCGAGGAGGTGAGCGGGCAGCGGCTGGGCTCGGCGGCGCTGGCGCTCGAGGCCATCCCGGCCGACGCGCACTCGGCGGCCACGCTGCAGGTGCCCGACGGCGCGGCGCTGCTGATGCTGGAGCGGCTGACCAGCCTGGCCGACGGCACCCCGGTCGACCTGGAGTACATCCGGATGCGCGGTGACCGAATCACCATGCGCGGCAACCTTACTAGAGCCGAGCCGACGAGGAGCAACCCATGACGCTGATCAACAACAACCGCGCCGACGTGCCGGTCACCATCGACGAGTCGCTGTGTATCGACGGGTGCACGCTGTGCGTGGAGGTCTGCCCGCTGGATGCGCTGGCCATCAACCCCGACACCGGCAAGGCCTTTATGCACGTCGACGAGTGCTGGTACTGCGGCCCCTGCGCGGCGCGCTGTCCCACCGGCGCCGTCACCGTCAACATGCCCTATCTCCTTCGCTGAAAAGCATTCAACCCCAGGATCTTTGATGAAACGACGCGCCATTGCGCTGGCGTCGGTCGTGATCGCGATCGCCGCGCTCACCGCCGGTTGCTCACTGGAATCCCTGTCGCAATCATCCGGTGTGGTCAACGTGGTGGTGGGATATCAGTCCAAGACCATCAACACCGTCACCGCCGGTACGCTGCTGCGCGCGCAGGGCTACCTGGAGCGCCGGCTGGCCGACATCACCACCCGCACCGGCACCAAATACGCGGTGCGCTGGCAGGATTACGACACCGGCGCGCCGATCACCGCGCAGATGCTCGCCGAGAAGATCGACATCGGCTCGATGGGCGACTACCCGATGCTGATCAACGGCTCCAAGACGCAGGCCAACCCGCTGGCGAAAACCGAGATCGTTTCCATCACCGGCTACAACCCCAAGGGCGCCCTGAACATGGTGGTGGTGGCGCCGGGTTCGTCGGCGACCACGTTGAGCGACCTGGCCGGCTCCAAGGTCTCGGCCAGCGTGGGGTCGGCCGGGCACGGCACGTTGATGCGAGCGCTGGACCGGGCCGGGATCAAAGGTGTGGAAGTGCTCAACCAGCAACCGCAGGTGGGCGCCTCCGCTTTGGAATCCGGTCAGGTGCAGGGTCTTTCGCAGTTCGTCGCCTGGCCCGGCCTGCTGGTGTTTCAGGGCAAGGCCAAACTGCTCTACGACGGGGCCGAACTGAACCTGCCCACCCTGCACGGGGTGGTGGTGCGGCGCTCGTATGCGGCGTCGCATCCGGAGGTGCTGGGCGCCTTCCTGCAGGCACAACTGGACGCAGGAGACTTCCTCAACTCCAAGCCGCTCGAGGCGGCGCGCATCGTCGCGCAGGGCAGCGGCCTGCCACAGGAAGTGGTGTACCTGTACAACGGCCCCGGCGGTACCTCGTTCGACACCACCCTCAAGCCGTCACTGGTGGAGGCGCTGAAAAACGATGTGCCCTACCTGAAGTCGATCGGTGACTTCGCCGACCTCGACGTGTTTAACTTCGTCCAGGACGGGCCGCTGCGCACCGTGTTCGGCGCTCGCGGCCTGAACTACGACGCGGCCCGGGCCGCCACCGCCAACCCGTCCGCGCTGCGCGGGGATCCCGCGCTGGCAAGCGAACTGTGGCTCGACGGTGCCGATTCCACCCAAACGGTCGCCGACCCGACCAGCCTGCTGCGAGCCGTGCGGGACGCGACCGCCCACGGCGCCAAAGTCCGCGCCGCCTATGTTCCCGACGCGGAGCTCGGCACCCGGTGGTTCGCCGACAAGGCGGTCTGGGTGCGAAACGGACAGAACTATCTGCCGTTCGGAACGCCGGCCGGCGCGCATCGCTACCTCGCCGCGCACCCGGGCGGCACCCTCGTCAATTACGAACAGGCCCTTGGAGGTTCGGTATGACCGCCTATCTGACCGGCGACCCGGCAGCCCCGGTGTCCGCGCAGGTCGTCGACACGGTCCCGGCGGCGGCCACCCCGCGGCGCGCCGGCTCGCCGTGGCAGTGGCGGCTGCTTCGGCTCGTGTCGGTGGTGGTCGCGATCGGGCTGTGGCAGCTGCTCACCGCCGACAAGGTCCGGCTGCTGCTGCGCTTCGACACGCTGCCCACCGTCACCGAGATCGTGCACGCGCTGGGCCGCCGGCTCGGGACTTCCGAGTACTGGCTTGACCTGGCGCAGTCGCTGATCCGCATCCTCACCGGCTTCGGCCTGGCCGCGGTGGTCGGCGTCGCGACGGGGGTGCTGCTGGGCCGATCCCGGTTGGTCGCCAACACTTTCGGCCCGCTGACCGAGTTGGTCCGGCCCGTCCCGGCCATCGCGATGGTGCCCGTGGCGATCCTGCTGTTCCCGACCGACGAGGCGGGCATCGTGTTCATCACCTTCCTCGCGGCGTACTTCCCGATCCTGGTCAGCACCCGGCACGCGGTGCGCGCGCTGCCCACGCTGTGGGAGGACTCGGTGCGCACCCTCGGCGGCGGCCGGTGGGACGTGCTCAAGCAGGTGGTGTTGCCGGGCATCCTGCCGGGGGTGTTCGGCGGCCTGTCGGTCGGCATGGGCGTGGCGTGGATCTGCGTGATCTCCGCCGAGATGATCTCGGGCCGGCTCGGGATCGGCTATCGCACCTGGCAGGACTACACCGTGCTGGCCTATCCCCAGGTGTTCGTCGGCATCATCACCATCGGCGTGCTGGGTTTCGCGACAGCGGCGGCCGTCGAGGTCGTGGGCCGTCGGGTGACCAGTTGGCTGCCGCGAGCGGAGGAGGAGCAGCGATGACTCTCGAACAAGCCCTCAAACAAGCCCCAGTGAGCCTGGAACTGGATCGGGTTCGCTTGTCCTACACCGGAGAACCGGTGATCGACGGGCTGAGCCTGACGGTGCGCCCGGGGGAGATCCTGGTGCTCACCGGTCCCTCGGGCTGCGGCAAGTCGACGGTGCTGCGGGCCCTGGCGGGGCTGCTGCGGCCCGACGCGGGCCGGATCGTGGCCGACGGCGACGAGGTGACGACCACCTCGGGCGACCGGGGCATGGTGTTCCAGGACAACGCGCTGCTGCCCTGGCGCACCGTGCGCTCCAACATCGAGTTGGCCCTGCGGCTGCGCGGCGTCTCCCGCGCCGGGCGGCGCACCGAGGCGGACCGCTGGATCGCCGAGCTGGGGCTGACCGGTTTCGGCGACTATCTGCCCAAGAGCCTGTCCGGCGGCATGCGCCAGCGCGTCCAGCTGGCCCGCGGGCTGGCCGGGGCGCCGCGCGCGGTGATGATGGACGAGCCGTTCGGCGCGCTGGACACCCAGACCCGCACGGCCATGCAGCGGCTGCTGATCGACACCTGGCGTGCCCATCCGACGACGATCGTGTTCGTCACCCACGACGTCGACGAGGCGCTGCTGCTGGGCGATCGAATCGCCGTGCTGGGCAAGGCCGGTCAGCCGCTGCGCACCCTGGTCGACGTGCCGGAGCCGCGCGTCGATCGGCAGCGCGCCGCGCTGCGCGCCGAAGTCATTGCGGCGCTGGATCACTCGGCGGTGGCGGCATGATGCAGATTCCCGACCCGGCGACCCCCATCCGGCTCGACTGTGACGTGCTCGTCATCGGCGGTGGCACCGCGGGCACCATGGCCGCGCTGTCGGCCGCCGAGAACGGCGCGCAGGTGCTGCTGCTGGAGAAGGCCCACGTGCGCCATTCCGGAGCCCTGGCGATGGGCATGGACGGGGTGAACAACGCGGTGATCCCCGGCAAGGCCGAACCGGAGGACTACGTCGCCGAGATCACCCGCGCCAACGACGGAATCGTCAACCAGCGCACCGTGTATCAGACCGCCACCCGCGGGTTCGCGATGGTGCAGCGGCTGGAGCGCTACGGCGTGAAATTCGAGAAGAACGAGCACGGCGAATACGCCGTGCGCCGGGTGCACCGCTCGGGCTCCTACGTGCTGCCCATGCCCGAAGGCAAGGACGTCAAGAAGGCGCTGTATCGCGTGCTGCGGCAGCGGTCGATGCGCGAGAAGATCCAGATCGAGAACCGGCTGATGCCGGTCCGGGTGCTGACCGACGGCGGGCGCGCGGTCGGTGCGGCGGCGCTGAACACGCGCACCGGGGAATTCGTCACTGTCGGCGCCAAGGCGGTCATCCTGGCCACCGGTGCTTGCGGCCGGCTCGGCCTGCCCGCCTCGGGCTACCTGTACGGCACCTACGAGAACCCGACCAACGCCGGCGACGGCTACTCGATGGCCTACCACGCAGGCGCGGAACTCTCGGGCATCGAATGCTTCCAGGTCAACCCGCTGATCAAGGACTACAACGGCCCGGCGTGTGCGTACGTGGCGAATCCCTTTGGCGGCTACCAGGTCAACGCGCACGGCGAGCGGTTCGTCGACTCCGACTACTGGTCGGGGCAGATGATGGCCGAGGTCAAGAGTGAGATCGACTCCGCGCGCGGGCCCATCTATCTCAAGGTGTCGCACCTGCCCGACGAGACGCTGACCGCGCTGGAAAACATCCTGCACACCACCGAGCGGCCGACCCGGGGCACCTTCCACGCCAACCGCGGTCATGACTACCGCACCCACGACATCGAGATGCACATCTCCGAAATCGGTTTGTGCAGCGGGCATTCCGCGTCGGGGGTGTGGGTCGACGAGCACGCCCGCACCACGGTGCCCGGGCTGTATGCCGCCGGCGACATGGCCTGCGTCCCGCACAACTACATGATCGGTGCGTTCGTCTTCGGCGATCTGGCCGGCACGCACGCCGCCTCGACGCTGACCGAAGTGGCTGCGCCGCAACAGCTTCCGGAGGAGCAGGTGCGCGAGGCGCACGAGCTGATCTACCGCCCGCTGCGCCATCCGGATGGACCGCCGCAACCGCAGGTCGAATACAAGCTGCGTCGCTTCGTCAACGATTACGTCGCACCCCCCAAGACCGGGGCCAAGCTGTCGCTGGCCATCCGCACCTTCGAGCGGATGAGCGCCGAGATCGCCGAGATGGGCGCCCGCAATCCGCACGAGCTGATGCGCGCGGTCGAGGTGTCGTTCATCCGGGACTGCGCCGAGATGGCCGCCCGATCGTCGCACACCCGCACCGAATCGCGCTGGGGGCTGTACCACGACCGCGCCGACCTGCCGGGCCGCGACGACAATCAATGGGGTTATCACCTCAACCTGCGCAAGGACGACCACGGCGAGATGGTGTTCCTCAAGCGGCCGGTGGCGCCCTACTTCGTGCCCGTCCCGGAGCTGGACGGCCTGCCGCCCACCGACCAGACGGTGTACCCGGTGGAGCAGCCGCCGCTGGTCGGCGGGCAAGCGCCGGCCACCGCGGTGTCCCGAATCAACTCGGCCAGCACGACATTCGAGCCGCCCTCGCCGCGCATCGCCGAGGTGCTGGCGCTCGAGGAGCCCACGATGGCCGACCTCGGCCCCTATCTCGCCGACGCGGATCCCGGGGTGCGCCGCACCGCGGTGTCGACGTTGACCGAGCACATCCCCGACGGGTACGCGCCGGCGCTGGTCGCCGCGCTGAGCGACGACGACGCGGGAGTCCGACTGACCAGCGCCGACGGCATCCGCGAGCTGGTCGAGGTGCTGCCGGAGCCGGAAAGCGTGCGGCGGCACCTGGATTCGGGCGATCGGGTGGTGCGGGCCGCGGCGGTGTACGTGCTGGCCGCCCGCCGGGCCGGCGACGCCGGGCAATACCGTCGCGCCCTCGAGGACGTCGATCATCGGGTGCGCATCGAGGCGGTGCGCGCGCTGGTGTCCGTCGACGACGTGGCTGGCGTGGTCGCCGCCGCCGACGACGAGAACCGGGAAGTCCGCATCGCGGCGGCGGCCGGGCTGGCGACGCTGAGGGGGGCGGCGGCCCCGGCGACCGGGGCTGTGCGCCGGCTCGTCGCCGACTCCGACCCGTTGGTTCGGGCGGCCGCGCTGGCGGCGTTGGGCCAATTGGGTTGTGGCGAAGAGGATTACGCCGCCATCAAGCAGGCGCTGCGGGCGCCGGCCTGGCAGGTGCGGGAAGGCGCGGCGCGCGCCCTGGGCGGCGCGCCGGTCGACTTCGCGGTTCCGCAGCTGGCTGAGGCGCTCGGTGACGCCCATCTGGACGTGCGCAAGGCGGCCGTGCTGAGCCTGACCCGGTGGGCCGGCGAGCCCGCCGCCCGGGACGCGCTGGGCATCGCGCTCAAGGACGGCGACGCCGACGTGCGGGCCTACGCGCGCCGCGCGCTCGAACTCGACGGCGCGGTGCAGCACAGCTAGTCAGCGCAGAATCTTGGCGTAGAGCAGGCTGTCCTGGGGCTCGGGCCCCATGGTCGGGTAGACCGCGTGCCGGGCCAGCCGCCCCTCCAGGAAGAAGCCGGCGTGCTCGAGCAGTCGCGCCGAGCGCGTGTTGTCCACGCTGCAGGTGGCCCACACCCGATACACCTCGCGGTCGGCGTCGAGGGCGGCGAGCAGCATGCCGAGCACCTCGGACATCAACCCCTTGCCCCACCAGCGGCGGCCCAGGCAGTAGCCGACCTCAACCGAGTGCGGCGCGGAGCGCCGGCAGCTGGCCAACCCGATCACCTCGCCGCGGTGCCGCGACTCGATCACCCAGGTCTTCTCGTCCGCGCTGATGTTCAGTTTCTCGGTGATCACCCGCCGCGTGGCGGCCACGTCGGGGTGCGGCGCCCACAGCAGATACTTGGTGACCTGTGGATCGCGGGCGACCCGCTGGAACAGCGCACCGGCATCGTCGAGCGTAGGCGGCCGCAGCGACAGCCGCGGCCCGCTGATGCGGTCGGGTGGATATTCGGGCATCGCGATGTGACTTTAAAGGCCGAGGGCGCGGTAGGTGTTGCGGACGAATCGTGGTTGCGCCGTGCGCAGTTTGGCCAGCGACGTGTTGCCGGCGACGGCGGTGGCGGCATCGACGGTCAGGTCGGGCAGATTCTGGATGAGGTAGAGCAGGATCAGATCCGCGTCGGGGTCCGCCTGCCACCAGGTCCCGTACGCGCCGGGCCAGCTGAAGGTGCCCAGACCGCCCGGCCCGAAAAGCGGTGCGCTCTTGGCCGGATCGGTCACCACCGACAGGTTCAACCCGAAGCCGCGGCCGACCCAATAGGGTGCACCCAGGAAGTTGTGCCGCTTCTGTTCGTCGGTGAGCCGGTCGGTGCGCATCAGCCGGACGGATTCTTCGGAGAGGACCCGCACGCCGTCGAGTGTCCCGTCGCCGAGCAGCATCCGGACGAATCGCAGGTAATCGTCGGCGCTGGACCACAATCCGCCGCCGGCGTTGCAGAACGAGGGCGGGGTGATGTGCGGCGGCCCCATCACGCCGTGGTGCAGCCGGCTGTGCTCGTCGAGCCGATACATGGTCGCCGCGCGGCGCCGCGCCTCGGGCGAGACGAAGAACCCGGTGTCCGCCATGCCCGCGGGGCCCAGGATCCGTTCGTCGAGCACCTGGTGGAACGGCTTGTCCTCGATGCGGGCGGCGATGACGCCGAGAAGGTCGATGGAGTGGCTGTAGGTGACCCGGTCGCCGGGCTGATGCACCAGCGGCAGCTTGGCCAGCGCGCCCAGCCAGGCGTCCGGGCCCTGGTTGAACGGCAGCCGCATATAGGCCTTGGCGATCGGCCCGGACACCGAGAAGCCGTAGGCCAGGCCGCTGGTGTGGGTGAGCAGATCCTCGATCAAGATGGCGCGGTTCACCGGGTGGGTGCGGTCCAGCGGGCCGTGCGGATCGTCGAGCACCCGCAGGTCGGCCAGCTCCGGCGCCCACCGGGTCACGGGATCCTTCAGCGTCAGCTTGCCCTCGTCGACCAGGCTCATCACCGTCGCGACCGTCACCGGCTTGGTCATCGACGCGATGCGAAACAGCGTGTCGCGCTGCATCGGCAGCCCCGCATCCACGTCGCGGTAGCCGATCTCGTTGACCTGCAGGAGTTCTCCGCGCTGCCAGACCATGGTGACCGCGCCGGCAAGCAGGCCGGCGTCGCACACTTCGCGGATGGAGGCGGCGTTGCCTGTGAGGGTCGAGCGGGTCGAGCGATTCACCTGGTCAGGGTAGCGGGCCGGTCGGGCGGTCCTCAGATTCGGTCGATTCCCGCGATCAGGGTGGCCACCCCGGACGTGAGTACACCCGCAATCAGCAGCGTCGCGCCGAGCCACACGCTCGCGATCATCCGGTTCGGGCGCGCCGGGTTGCGGCCGAGCACCGACAGGAAGAATCCCGCGGGCATCATGATGGCGGCCAGCAGCACGGCGATCGCTCCGCCGTTGGCCACAGCGGGGCTCGCCCCCGCGGCGTTGCCCACTACCGACAACAGCAGGCCCAGCATCACGAGCACACCGGCGTGCGCATGGCCCGCTCGGAAAAACGATTTCTGCAGACCGTTGGCTTCGTGATTTCCGGTGACCACGCGCAGCAAGAAGACGCCGCCGGCCGCGATGGTGACGACCGAGATGATGGTGGCCCCCACCGTGATGCTCATGAACGGAGTGATCAGCGAGGTGCTCATAATAGCTTCCTGAAATCGTATTGATCGATTAGATATTTCTACTATCCAATACTGGATAATCGAAGTATCTAATGTCAAGATGTTCTGGCAGGACTTCTTCAAGGAGCGCTTCCGTGCTGATGTCGGAGCTGGCGAGTCGCACCCATGTGTCGGTGCCGACGATCAAGTTCTACCTACGCGAGAACGTGCTGATGCCAGGCCACGCAGTCAGCTCGACCCGCGCCCACTACGACGAACGGCACGTCCGACGGATCGCGCTGATCAGGGCGCTGTCCGCGCTCGGTCTTGCGATCTCCCAGATCAGGTCGGTCGTCGAACTCATCGACAACCCGGGCCGGTCGCTTTTCGCGACGCTGGGCGCTGCGACAGCGGCGCTTTCGCGCCCCACCCAAGCCGCAAGTGATGGGGACTGCCCACGGGCTCGGGCCGCGTTGTCGGCGCTTGACTTCGAGGTGCCCGACGATCTTCCCGCGGTAGCGCAGCTTGACCGCGCGCTTGCCGACGCGCAGGCTGCGGGCGTTCCGATGACCGAGGATCGCCTGCGCGCGTACGCGCCACATATCAGTGCCATCGCCGCTTACGACATCGAGCAGATGCCGCTGGAACCGCCGGCGGCAGCAATCGAATACGCCGTGCTCGGAACTATCTTCTATGAGCCGATCCTCGCGGCACTGCGCCGCATCGCGCATGCCGGCCTGACCGCGCAACGCCTGGCCAAGAATGAGGCAGACGTCGACTAGTCGGCATAGCCGTCCTTGGGCGCTCTGGTATCCCGCGTTGCGAGCCGGAAAAGCCGGCGGGCCTCAGCTAGGCGGCGTGGGGATCGGCCAGGTGGACGCCGATCCGTATTTCCAGCTCACTGAGTTCCACCCCGAACGGTCCGGGTGCCGGTGGCGCGCCGGAGCGATAGTGCATGCCGGTTGGCGTAATGAAAACTGCTGTATGCAAACCGTTTTCGTCGGTTTCCGCCGCGACGCGCCAACCGGGAACTTCCTTGACGTAGTTGCAACGTTCACACAAGCCCAACCCATTGGCCGCACTCGTCAACCCACCGCGACGATGCGGCCTGGCGTGGTCGCGGTGGCGGATGGGCGCATCGCAGTACGGGGTGCGACAGCGGCCATCGCGAAACTCGATAAAGGTGGCCAGGCTCTTCGGGAAACGCCGCGTCCGCGATTCCATCGCCACCAGGGCCCCCGAGCGCGGATGTCGGTAGAGCCGGCGCAGCGTGGCGCGGGACCGGGGGTCGAGCACTGCACCGTTCACGAGTTGGCGGGCTACGGCCGCGGGGATCGGGCCATACCCGTCGACGTTCGCCGCGGTTGGTGCAGCGCCGAACAGCGATTCGTCGGAGATGACCAGGTTGACCGCTACCGGCTGGGCGACCTCGGCGGGGCACCCGGTAACCCGTTCAACAAGCGTGTCGGCCATCACCTGGCCACGCGAGCGTTGATCGACTGTGGTGTCGGCGGCGCGCTTCAGCGCCGCGTAGACCGAGACGCCCTGTGCTACGGGCAGTAATGCCGACACCCATGTCATCGTGTCCGGGGCCGGCCGGATCGTCACTGTGCGTTCGGATTCGGCCTTGGCGGCACGATCGACCACTGCCTGCGCATTGAGCCGATAGGCGATCGCCCGGGCGGCCGCGGCTATTCGCGCGTCGCCCATCCCGTCCAACGAGGATCCGTCGCCACACAGTTCGGCGTCCAGGGCGCGGCGGTCCTCGACGTCCAGGCAAGCCGACTCACGAACGATCAGGGTGGCCCGCCATTCGGACAATCGCCCGCTCTCGAGGGCGGCCAGGGTGTGGGGCATCTCGTGAACCAACGCCTTCGCGAATCCGAGATGTCTGCCGCCCCGGGCGGGGGAGTCGCGTCGCGCCAAGGCGATCTCGCTGGCTACTCCGCGGCCGCGCTGGGCGACCGGCACTCCGGCGGCCGCCTCGTTCGCACGGCGCAGTGCGTCGAGGGCTGCGGCCGCCCGAGCCTGGTCCGCCGCGGCCGCCGACTTGGCGCGCTCCTGCGCGGCGATCCGCGCCAGCAACGCGGCTTCCTCCGAGGATTCGAACATACTTTCGACAATAGTCCGCCCACCGACAACCGGCCGCGGAACAAAAGCGTCTGTACATCCGCGGCCGGGTACGGACTCGATTGCGGGCAGATCCCGCCGCGTCGCACCTGGCCTGCTCCGCCGCCACCGCCGCCTCCGCCCGCGCAGTAGGCTGCCGTCGATCGGCACGGCAGGTGCCTCGCGCCGTCACCGGCAAAATAAGTGCTACGCTGCCGTGCAGTCGACATCCTTTAACGATCCGTCCGGCGAGGCGGAGAAGGAGGTCAAGTTTCGTATGGGTGCTGCGGGCGACACCGGCTTCCCCGGTCTCAAGGGCGGCGATTCCCGGGAGTTGATGTCGGCGGCCGACGTGGGCCGCACCATTTCCCGCATTGCGCATCAGATCATCGAAAAGACCGCGCTGGACGGCCCCGACGCACCACGGGTGGTGCTGCTGGGCATCCCGACCCGCGGTGTGATTCTCGCCAAGCGGCTCGCCGCCAACATCGGCGAATACAGCGGTGTCGAGGTGGGCCACGGCGCCCTGGACATCACCCTCTATCGCGATGACCTGATGCAGAAACCGCCGCGGCCGCTGGAGGACACCTCGATTCCGGCCGGGGGCATCGACGACGCGCTGGTGATCCTGGTCGACGACGTCCTGTACTCCGGCCGCTCGGTCCGATCCGCGCTGGACGCGCTGCGCGACGTGGGCCGGCCGCGGGTGGTGCAGCTGGCGGTGCTGGTCGACCGTGGCCACCGCGAACTGCCGTTGCGCGCCGACTACGTGGGCAAGAACGTCCCGACCTCGCGCGGGGAGAGCGTGCACGTGCTGCTGCGGGAGAGCGACGGCGACGACGGGGTGGTGATCTCACGATGACGCGCCATCTGCTGGCCGCCGGCGACCTGAGCCGCGACGACGCCACCGCGATCCTCGACGACGCCGACCGGTTCGCCCAGGCGCTGGTGGGCCGCGAGATCAAGAAGCTGCCGACGCTGCGTGGCCGCACCATCGTCACGATGTTCTACGAGAACTCGACCCGCACCCGGGTGTCCTTCGAGGTGGCCGGCAAGTGGATGAGCGCCGACGTGATCAACGTCAGCGCGTCGGGATCGTCGGTGGGCAAGGGAGAGTCGCTGCGCGACACCGCGTTCACGCTGCGCGCCGCCGGCGCCGACGCGCTGATCATCCGGCACCCGGCGTCCGGCGCCGCGCACCTGCTCGCCGAGTGGAGCGGCGCGAACGCCGCCGGAGACAGTGGGGGACCGTCGGTCATCAACGCCGGCGACGGCACCCACGAGCACCCGACCCAGGCGCTGCTGGACGCGCTCACCATTCGCCAACGGCTCGGCGGCATCGAAGGCCGTCGCATCGTGATCGTGGGCGACATCCTGCACAGCCGGGTCGCCCGCTCCAACGTCATGCTGCTGGCGACCCTGGGCGCCGAGGTGGTCCTGGTGGCGCCGCCCACGCTGCTGCCGGTCGGCGTCGAGGGCTGGCCGGTCACCGTGTCGAACGACTTCGACGCCGAGCTACCCGCCGCCGACGCGGTGCTGATGCTGCGGGTCCAGGCCGAGCGGATGAACGGCGGGTTCTTCCCGTCGGTGCGCGAATACTCCTCCCTCTATGGGCTTTCCGACCGCCGCCAGGCGCTGCTGCCCGGCCACGCCGTGGTGCTGCACCCGGGGCCGATGCTGCGTGGCATGGAGATCGCCTCCTCGGTGGCCGACTCGTCGCAATCGGCTGTGCTGCAACAGGTTTCCAATGGCGTGCATGTGCGGATGGCGGTGCTGTTTCACCTGCTGGTCGGCACCGAGACGGCGGAGAATTCGGGTGAAGAGGGTGTAGCGTGAGCGTGCTGCTGCGCGGGGTGCTGTTGTACGGCGAGGGCGATCGCGTCGACGTGCTGATCGACGACGGCCAGATCATCGACATCGGGCCCAAGTTGGCCGAGGCCGGAGGCGTCGGAAAGGACCTGGACGTCATCGACGCCACCGGTCAGGTGCTGTTGCCCGGCCTGGTGGACTTGCACACCCACCTGCGCGAACCGGGGCGTGAATACGCCGAGGATATCGAAACCGGCTCGGCCGCAGCCGCTTTGGGTGGTTACACCGCGGTGTTCGCGATGGCCAACACGAACCCGGTCGCCGACAGCCCGGTGGTCACCGACCACGTCTGGCACCGCGGGCAGCAGGTCGGCCTGGTCGACGTGCACCCGGTTGGCGCCGTCACCGTCGGGCTGGCCGGCAAAGAGCTCACCGAGATGGGCATGATGGCGGCCGGGGCCGCGCAGGTGCGGATGTTCTCCGACGACGGCATCTGCGTGCACGACCCGCTGGTGATGCGCCGCGCCCTGGAATACGCCACCGGGCTGGGCGTGCTCATCGCCCAGCACGCCGAGGAGCCGCGGCTGACGGTCGGCGCCGTCGCCCACGAGGGCCCCACCGCGGCCCGGCTGGGCCTGGCGGGCTGGCCCAGGGCGGCCGAGGAGTCGATCGTCGCCCGCGACGCGCTGCTGGCCCGCGACGCCGGCGCGCGGGTACACATCTGCCACGCCTCCACCGCTGGCACCGTCGAGATCGTGAAATGGGCTAAGCAGCAAGGAATCTCGATCACCGCCGAGGTCACCCCGCACCACCTGATGCTCGACGACAGCAGGCTGACCAGTTACGACGGGCAAAACCGCGTCAACCCACCGCTGCGCGAGGCGGCCGACGCGGTGGCGTTGCGCCAGGCGCTGGCCGACGGTGTCATCGACTGTGTGGCCACCGATCACGCGCCGCACGCCGAGCACGAGAAGTGCGTGGAGTTCTCCGCGGCGCGGCCCGGCATGCTGGGACTGCAGACGGCGCTGTCGATCGTGGTGCAGACGATGGTCACCCCGGGGTTGCTGACCTGGCGGGACGTTGCCCGGGTGATGAGCGAAAACCCAGCCCGCATCGTGGGCCTGCCCGACCACGGCCGGCCGCTGGAGGTGGGGGAGCCCGCCAACCTCACGGTGGTAGATCCCACGGCCTCGTGGACCGTCACCGGGTCGGAGCTGGCCAGCCGCTCGGCCAACACGCCCTACGAGGCGATGACCCTGCCCGCCACCGTGACCGCCACGCTGCTGCGCGGCAAGGTCACAGCCCGAGACGGGAAGTCGCCGGCATGAATCGCGCCGGTGACGATGCAGAGCGAAGCGATGAGAAGGAGCGGCGCGCATGAACTCCGCCACCCTGGTGGGGTCGCTGATCTTCGCCGCCGTGGTGGTGGTCGTCATCACGGTGGTCATCCAGCTGATGATGCGGACCTGGCAGCGCCGCTCACAGCACCAGGCGGAGCTGATCGGCGCGCTGCCCGAGATCCCGGACCACGTCGGGGCGGCCACGATCAGCACCCGCGGCCACTACTGCGGGTCCATGATGGCGCCGGGCTGGCACGAGCGGATCGCGGCCGGCGACCTCGGTTTCCGCAGCAAGGCGGTGTTGACCCGTTACGCCGGGGGCATCATGGTGGAACGCCTACGGGCCCAACCGATTTGGATCCCCCGAGAATCGATCACCGAGATCCGCATGGAGCGCCGGATGACCGGCCGGATCGGGATTCTGGCGATCCGCTGGCGGCTGCCGTCGGGCGTCGAGATCGACACCGGGTTTCGGGCGAACAGCCGCGCCGATTACGACGACTGGCTCGAATCGCATCATGAAGAGGAGCGGCGCTGATGACTAAAGCGCAACTGGTACTCGAGGACGGCCGCGTCTTCACCGGCACGCCGTTCGGCAAAATCGGCCAAACACTCGGCGAGGCCGTGTTTTCCACCGGCATGTCCGGCTACCAGGAGACGCTGACCGATCCCAGTTACCACCGGCAGATCGTGGTGGCCACCGCGCCGCAGATCGGCAACACCGGCTGGAACGGCGAGGACGCCGAGAGTCGCGGCGACCGGATCTGGGTCGCCGGCTACGCGGTGCGCGACCCGTCGCCGCGCCCGTCCAGCTGGCGGGCCACCGGAACCCTGGAGGACGAGCTGGTCCGCCAGCACATCGTCGGCATCGCCGGCATCGACACCCGCGCGGTGGTGCGCCATCTGCGCACCCGCGGCTCGATGAAGGCGGGCGTGTTCTCCGGCGACGCGCTCGCCGAGGTGGACGAATTGCTGGCGCGGGTGCGGGGCCAGCAGTCGATGCTGGGCGCCGACCTGGCCGGCGAGGTCAGCACGCCCGACAACTACATCGTGGAACCCGAAGGGGCACCGCGGTTTACGGTGGCCGCGCTGGACCTGGGCATCAAGACGAACACGCCGCGCAACTTCGCCCGCCGCGGCGTCCGGACCCATGTGCTGGCGTCCTCGGCGACCTACGACCAGATCGCCGACATCAAGCCCGACGGGGTGTTCTTGTCCAACGGCCCAGGTGACCCCGCCACCGCCGATCACGTCGTCGAGGTCACCCGCAAGGTGCTGGGCGCCGGAATCCCGTTGTTCGGCATCTGCTTCGGCAACCAGATCCTGGGCCGGGCGCTGGGGTTGTCCACCTACAAGCTGGTATTCGGTCACCGCGGCATCAACATCCCGGTGATCGACCACGCCACCGGGCGGGTGGCGGTCACCGCACAAAACCACGGCTTCGCGCTCGAGGGAGAGGCCGGCCAGTCCTTCGACACGCCGTTCGGCCAAGCGATCGTCAGCCACACCTGCGCCAACGACGGAGTGGTCGAGGGCGTCAAACTCGCCGACGGGCAGGCGTTCTCGGTGCAGTATCACCCGGAGGCCGCGGCGGGTCCGCACGATGCGGAGTATTTGTTCGACCAATTCATCGACCTGATGGCGGCCCCAAACCGCGGAAAGGGGCGGTAGTGCCGCGTCGTACCGACTTGCGTCACGTGCTGGTGATCGGCTCCGGGCCGATCGTCATCGGGCAGGCCGCCGAGTTCGACTACTCGGGAACCCAGGCCTGCCGGGTGCTGCGTGCGGAGGGCCTGGAGGTCAGCCTGATCAACTCCAACCCGGCCACCATCATGACCGACCCGGAGTACGCCGACCACACCTACGTCGAGCCGATCACCGCCGCCTTCGTCGAGAAGGTGATCGCCCAGCAGGCCGAGCGCGGCAACAAGATCGACGCGCTGCTGGCCACGCTGGGCGGGCAGACCGCGCTGAACACGGCGGTCGCGCTGCACGAAAACGGGGCGCTCGAGCGGCACGGCGTCGAGCTCATCGGCGCCGACATCGACGCAATCCAGCGCGGCGAGGACCGGCAGATGTTCAAGGACATCGTCGCCAAGGTCGGCGGTGAATCCGCCCGCAGCCGAGTCTGTTTCACGATGGAGGAGGTCCGCGAGACCGTCGAGGAACTCGGGCTGCCGGTCGTGGTGCGGCCCAGCTTCACGATGGGCGGGCTGGGGTCCGGCATGGCGCGATCCGTCGAAGAGGTCGACCGGATGGCCGGCGCAGGCTTGGCCGAGAGCCCGAGCGCCAACGTGCTGATCGAGGAATCGATCTACGGCTGGAAGGAATTCGAGCTCGAGCTGATGCGCGACGGCAACGACAACGTGGTCGTCGTCTGCTCGATCGAGAACTTCGATCCCATGGGCGTGCACACCGGCGACTCGGTCACCGTCGCGCCGGCGATGACGCTGACCGACCGCGAATACCAGCGGATGCGGGACCTGGGCATCGCGATCCTGCGCGAGGTCGGGGTGGACACCGGCGGCTGCAACATCCAGTTCGCGATCAACCCGGTCGACGGCCGGCTGATCGTCATCGAGATGAACCCGCGGGTGTCGCGGTCCAGCGCGCTGGCCTCCAAGGCCACCGGCTTCCCGATCGCCAAGATCGCCGCCAAGCTCGCCATCGGGTACACCCTCGACGAGATCGTCAACGACATCACCAAGGAGACGCCCGCCTGCTTCGAGCCCACCCTGGACTACGTGGTGGTCAAGGCGCCCCGCTTCGCGTTCGAGAAATTCCCCGGCGCCGACCCCACCCTGACCACCACCATGAAGTCCGTCGGCGAGGCGATGTCGTTGGGCCGCAACTTCATTGAGGCGCTCGGCAAGGTGATGCGGTCGCTGGAAACCACCCGCGCGGGTTTTTGGACCAAGCCGGACCCGGACGGCGACGTCGGTGAGGTGCTCGACCGGCTGCGCACCCCGACCGAGGGCCGGCTCTACGACATCGAGCTGGCGCTGCGGCTGGGCGCGTCGGTGGAGCGGGTCGCCGAGGCCAGCGGCGTCGACCCGTGGTTCGTGGCGCAGATCGGCGAGCTGATCGAGCTGCGCGCGGAGCTGATCGCCGCCCCGGTGCTCGACGCCGACCTACTGCGCCAGGCCAAGCACAGCGGGCTGTCGGACCGCCAGATCGCCGCGCTGCGCCCCGAATTGGCCGGCGAGAACGGGGTGCGCTCGCTGCGCGAGCGCCTCGGCGTGCACCCGGTGTACAAGACCGTCGACACCTGCGCGGCGGAGTTCGAGGCCAAGACGCCGTACCACTACAGCAGCTACGAGTTGGACCCCGCCGCCGAGACCGAGGTGGCGCCGCAGACCGAGAAGCCCAAGGTGCTGATCCTCGGATCGGGACCCAACCGCATCGGCCAGGGCATCGAATTCGACTACAGCTGCGTGCACGCCGCAACGACGTTGTCGCAGGCCGGTTTCGAGACGGTGATGGTCAACTGCAACCCGGAGACGGTGTCCACCGACTATGACACCGCCGACCGGCTCTACTTCGAGCCGCTGACCTTCGAGGACGTCCTCGAGGTGTTCCGCGCCGAGCAGCAGTCCGCCGGAGACGGCCCGGGCGTGGTCGGGGTGATCGTGCAGCTCGGCGGCCAAACCCCGCTCGGGCTGGCGCAGCGCCTGGCCGACGCGGGCGTACCGATCGTCGGCACCCCGCCGGAGGCCATCGACCTGGCCGAGGACCGCGGCGCCTTCGGCGACGTGCTCACCACCGCCGGCCTGCCCGCGCCGAAGTACGGCATGGCAACCACTTTCGACCACGCCCGGCGGATCGCCGAAGACATCGGCTACCCGGTGCTGGTGCGGCCGTCCTACGTGCTGGGCGGCCGGGGCATGGAGATCGTCTACGACGAGGAGACGCTGCGCGGCTACATCACCCGGGCCACCGAGCTCTCGCCCGAGCACCCGGTGCTCGTCGACCGCTTCCTCGAGGACGCGGTGGAGATCGACGTGGACGCGCTGTGCGACGGCACCGAGGTGTACATCGGCGGCATCATGGAGCACATCGAGGAGGCCGGCATCCACTCCGGCGACTCGGCGTGCGCCCTGCCGCCGGTGACGCTGGGCCGCAGCGACATCGAGAAGGTGCGCCGGGCGACCGAGGCCATCGCGCACGGCATCGGTGTCGTGGGGCTGCTCAACGTGCAGTACGCGCTCAAGGACGACGTGCTCTACGTCCTGGAGGCCAACCCGCGCGCCAGCCGCACGGTGCCGTTCGTGTCCAAGGCCACCGCGATCCCGCTCGCCAAGGCCTGCGCCCGGGTCATGTTGGGCGCCAAGATTTCCCAGCTGCGCGAGGAGGGGTTGCTGGCGGCGTCCGGCGACGGCGCCCACGCGGCGCAGAACGCCCCGATCGCGGTCAAGGAGGCGGTGCTGCCGTTCCACCGGTTCCGCCGGGCGGACGGCTCGGGCATCGATTCGCTGCTGGGTCCGGAGATGAAATCCACCGGCGAGGTGATGGGAATCGACCGCGACTTCGGCAGCGCCTTCGCCAAGAGTCAGACCGCGGCGTACGGGTCGCTGCCCGCCCAGGGCACCATCTTCGTGTCGGTGGCCAACCGCGACAAGCGCTCGCTGGTGTTCCCCGTCAAGCGGCTGGCCGACCTGGGTTTCCGCGTGCTGGCCACCGAGGGGACAGCGGAGATGTTGCGCCGCAACGGGATTCCGTGCGATGAGGTACGCAAGCACTTCGAGGAGCCGCAGCCGGGCCGACCCGCGGAGTCCGCGGTGGACGCGATCAAGGCCGGCGAGGTCGACATGGTCATCAACACGCCCTACGGCAACTCCGGGCCACGCATCGACGGCTACGAAATCCGTTCGGCCGCAGTGTCGGTCAATATCCCGTGTGTCACCACCGTGCAGGGCGCCTCGGCCGCCGTCCAGGGCATCGAGGCGGGCATCCGCGGCGACATCGGCGTGCGCAGCCTGCAAGAGCTGCACAGCCAGATCGGCCAGGGCGGCCTGCCTGGTAGCGGGCACCGGTGACCGGCTTCGGCGTCCGGCTGGCCGCCGCGAAAGCGGAGCGCGGGCCGCTGTGCGTGGGCATCGACCCGCATCCCGAGCTGCTGCGCGCCTGGGGCCTGCCCACCACCGCCGACGGGCTGGCCGCGTTCTGCGACATCTGCATCGAGGCGTTCTCCGGCTACGCGGTCGTCAAACCCCAGGTCGCGTTCTTCGAGGCGTACGGCGCCGCCGGATTCGCGGTGCTGGAACGCACCATCGCGGCGCTGCGGTCGGCCGGGGTGCTGGTGCTGGCCGACGCCAAACGCGGCGACATCGGCACCACGATGGCGGCCTACGCCGCCGCCTGGGCGGGTGATTCGCCGCTGGCCGCCGACGCGGTGACGGCCACGCCATATCTGGGGTTCGGCTCACTGCGGCCGCTGCTGGAAGCCGCCGCGGCGCACGACCGCGGAGTGTTCGTGCTGGCGGCCACCTCCAACCCGGAGGGGGCGACCGTGCAGCGCGCCGCCTTCGACGGCCGCACGGTGGCCCAGCTGGTCGTCGACCAGGCGGCGGTGGTGAATCGGTCCGCCACCGGATCCGGGCCGGGATACGTGGGGGTGGTCGTGGGCGCGACGGTCTTGCAGGCGCCCGATCTGAGCGCCCTGGGCGGCCCGGTGCTGGTGCCCGGGCTCGGCGTCCAGGGCGGGCGGCCCGAGGCGCTGGCGGGGCTGGGCGGGGCGGAACCCGGCCAGTTGTTGCCGGCGGTGGCCCGCGAGGTGCTGCGCGCCGGGCCGGGCGTGCCGGAGCTGCGCGCGGCGGCCGATCGCATGCTGGACGCGGTCGCCTACCTGGCCGTGTGAGCGGGTTCTGCGTCTAGTCCGACGCGACTGCGGTGCTGGGCCGCGCGGTTTCGACGATGACGGTGGTGGCCTTGACGACGGCCACGGCGACGCTGCCGGGGCGCAGCTGCAGTTCCTCGGCGGCCTCGGTGCTCATCAGCGAGACGACCGTGAACGGGCCGCACTGCATCTCGACCTGGGTCATCACCTTGTCGCTGACCACCGACGTGACCAGCCCGACGAAGCGGTTGCGGGCCGAGCTGCCGATGCTCAGCGGGTCCGCCGGCGGGGCGGGCGCATTGGTGCGGGAGAAGCGGGCGAGGTCCTCGCTGGCGATCACCTTGCGGCCGGCGGCGTCGTGACTGACCGCCAATGTGCCCTGGTTGATCCAGCGCCGCACGGTGTCGTCGCTGACTCCGAGCAGCTCGGCCGCCTGGCGAATTCGCAGGTTGGACACCCCCCGATCGTATCGGATTCCGCACCGCCGATTAGCTGAAATGGCCCGCGGGCGGGCCCGAAAACCGCAGTTACGGAACCAGATTGCAGATTTAACCGTGGTTACGGAAACGCACTGTGGGCGGATCGGAATCCGCGGACCCTCGGCGCCCCGCACGCACCGGCGCCCGTCGGGCGCGGCGGCGAACCGCGGTCGGCCAACGACGCTGCGGCCCTTGGTGGTTGGTGAAGGTCATCGTGCGTTGGCAACCGAGTCGGTGTACCTCCCGGCGGTTCGGCCGTCGTCTCCCCGATGGCTGGCCTGTTGTTGCCGGGCGATCCAGGGGCGGCCTGGACCGCTGCGCCGGGCCAAAGGCGGCGTTGGCCTGCCCTTTGACCGGCGGCGCGACACGCGCGACACGCCGCAACAAATCCGTGATCCGTCGCACCGGGCGTCACGGCCGCTCGGCGGCGGGTTTCCGAACGGCCCGGCCAAGCCGTCGCGCGCCGCCCCCGGGGGCTAAAACCGCAGCTAGCGACCCTGGCAAGGCGTCGAACCGGCCCGGCGAACCCCGCCCGGGCAACGTCGAAGGCGGCCGCCGCCGGCCCCGGCGGGAGCGCCGCTTCGGCCTGCCACGCGCCGGTCCATGCTGGGAGTTTGTCCCCTCAAGCAGGGGGTCGGGTTAGATTTCGTCAGGAGGCCTGAGTACGGTCGTCTCCGCTGGCAGAAGTACCGGCGAGACAAAAAGCGATCGATTGAAATTGATTGATCAGATACGGAGGAATCGTGGCCCTTCCCCAGTTGACCGACGAGCAGCGCGCGGCCGCGTTGGAGAAGGCGGCTGCCGCACGTCGAGCGCGAGCAGAGCTCAAAGACCGCCTGAAGCGTGGCGGCACCAACCTGACCCAGGTGCTCAAGGACGCCGAGACCGACGAAGTCCTGGGCAAGATGAAGGTTTCCGCGCTTCTCGAGGCGTTGCCCAAGGTGGGCAAGGTCAAGGCGCAGGAAATCATGACTGAGTTGGAGATCGCCCCCACCCGCCGCCTGCGCGGTCTCGGCGATCGTCAGCGCAAGGCCCTGCTGGAAAAGTTCGGCTCCTAACCCGGCCGCCGACGATGCAGGCCGCACGGCCTGAGGAGAAGGCGGGCAATCCGACCCGAGCCGTGGGCGCACCCCCCGAGGGGCGTCCGTGAGCGCCGGCGGGGGACCGGACGTCCAGCACGGCACACGTCCAGAACCATCAGGTAACGGACGTGTGGTCGTGCTGTCCGGTCCTTCCGCGGTGGGCAAGTCGACGGTCGTCCGGTGCCTGCGCGAGCGGGTGCCGAACCTGCATTTCAGCGTCTCGGCCACCACGCGGGCGCCGCGCCCCGGCGAGGTCGACGGTGTCGATTATCACTTCGTCAGCCCCGCCCGCTTCCAGCAGCTGATCGACGAGGGAGCACTGCTGGAGTGGGCCGAAATCCATTCGGGACTGCACCGATCGGGCACCCTGGCCGAGCCGATCCGGAGCGCCACGGCCAATGGGTTTCCGGTGCTCATCGAGGTCGACCTGGCCGGTGCCAGGGCCGTCAAGAAGGCGATGCCGGAGGCGCTCGCGGTCTTCCTCGCACCGCCCAGCTGGGAGGATCTCGAGGCCAGGCTCATCGGCCGCGGCACCGAGACGCCGGAGGTCATGCGGCGGCGGCTGGAGACCGCCCGCATCGAAATGGCGGCCCAAAACGACTTCGACCGGGTGGTCGTGAACAGTCAATTGGAGTCAGCGTGCTCCGAATTGGTATCCTTGCTGGTGGGAACTGCGCCGGACCGGCCTGACCCGTCTGGCCAGACCAGAAGCCGGACCACATCCCAGCAAGATTGACCACCGAATTTTTCCGAACTTTGCAGCGGTGACGAGCCGCTCGAATCCGCCAGGAGATTGACCTAAGTGAGTATTCCGCAGTCCGACGCGGCTTTGGCCGCCGTCCCCGACCGGTTCGATCCGTCCGCCGGGGGACAGGGCGCCTACGACACCCCGCTGGGCATCACCAACCCGCCCATCGACGAGCTGGTTGTAGTAGTCGTTGATCTGACGGGCCCGCTTGGCGGCGTAGATCACCAGCGCGTACTTGCTCGAGACGCGGTCCAGCAGCTCGTCGATGGGCGGGTTGGTGATGCCCAGCGGGGTGTCGTAGGCGCCCTGTCCCCCGGCGGACGGATCGAACC
>NZ_LZKV01000046.1:0-833 GCF_001672995.1 Mycobacterium sp. 1482292.6
GGTGCACGAGGCCGGCAACGCCGGGTACGGATCGCTGATCGGATACGTGCGGGCCACCTTCCTGGTGGCGCTGACCGACGCGGCCGGGGTCGGCACCGGTCTGGCGATCATGGGCATCCCCCTCGCGCTGCCGCTGGCATCGGTCGTGTTCCTTGGCGCATTCATCCCGCTGGTCGGTGCCCTGGTCTCGGGCCTGGTGGCCGTCGTGGTCGCGCTGCTGGCCAAGGGCATCGTTTACGCGCTGATCACGCTGGGCCTGCTGATCGCCGTCAACCAGATCGAGGCGCACCTGCTGCAACCGCTGGTGATGGGCCGCGCGGTCTCGATTCACCCGCTCGGGGTGGTGCTCGCCATCTCCACCGGCGGCGTGCTGGCCGGCATCGTCGGCGCCCTGCTGGCGGTCCCGACGGTCGCATTCCTCAACAACGCGATCCACGTGCTGCTGGCACCGGACCCAGAGGCGGAAGCCGAAAAACAGACCGAGCAAGCGGACGAGCAGAGCGCGATCCTGCAGGCCGAACCGGACCAGCCCGAGAACGCATCCGGCTGAGGCCCAAGACTTTTCGCTTGGGCCGGGTGACCGGCTACAGCCGTCCCTCGCGGCGCAGCAGATCCTGCGCGGACAGTCCGCCGCCGGAGCGTCGGCGTTGCCGGGCCGGGTCGCCGTTTTCGTTCTGCTCGTGCGCGTTCACCTGCTCGCTGGCCGCGTTCGGGTCATTCGGGCCCGAGCCTTCCGACCGCATTTTCGGCAGGGCGGTGGTGGGTTCGGCGGCGTCACCGTCCTCGGAACGGTTGCCGGGCACCGGAATGGCCCGCGTCTGATCGCCGGACGG
>NZ_LZKV01000047.1:0-600 GCF_001672995.1 Mycobacterium sp. 1482292.6
CCCTGGGCAACCAGCAGGCCGACGGCATGTCGGCGCTGCGCGGCTGGCTCACCCCCGAAGCCCGCGCCACCCTGGAAGCCGTCCTAGCCAAACTCGCCGCCCCCGGCATGTGCAACCCCCACGACGACACCCCCTGTGTGGACGGCGCACCCACCCAAGACGCCATCGACCACGACCCACGCTCGGCCGCCCAACGCCAGCACGACGGACTCAACGCCGCACTGCGCGGCGTGCTGGCCTCCGGGAACCTGGGGCAGCACAACGGGTTACCCGCCTCCATCATCGTCACCACCACACTGGCCGAGCTCGAAGCCGCGGCCGGACGCGGCTTGACCGGCGGCGGCACCCTGCTGCCGATGAGCGATGTCATCCGCCTGGCCCGCCACGCCCACCACTATCTAGCCATCTTTGACAACGGCAAGGCCCTGGCGCTCTATCACACCAAACGCCTCGCCTCCCCCGGCCAACGAATCGTGTTGTACGCCAAGGACCGCGGCTGCAGCAGCCCCGGCTGCACCGTGGGCGGCTACTACTGCGAAGTCCACAGAGAGAATGGGAGGTCGCTCGCGGCGGTGGTCTGACTCTGAAGTCCATTGACGC
>NZ_LZKV01000048.1:0-112696 GCF_001672995.1 Mycobacterium sp. 1482292.6
TGCGCCAAGAACTGATCCGCATCGTCACTGCGCACGATGTAGTGCGAGATCGCGATCCGGATGTCCGTCGCCGCCTTGACCTCGTCGAGCGCGTCGCGGCGCAAGGGCGTGGACGGCGGGCCGGCCAGTGCGGCTTTGACTTCGTCTATCGGATCGGAGCGCCGGGGCGCCCGGTCGTCTTGCACGGGCGGCAGGATCGTGGTGAGTCGATCGTCCGGCGGAGCCTGCCGACGGCGGCTGATCGTCGGCGGCCCCTCCCGACGCTCACGATCCCGAGGGGCGTCCGGACGGCTGGGGCCCGGACGCTTGTCAGAACTCTGATTGCCTACATGCTCAGTCGATGGCCCACGTTGGTCACCGGAGGACTGGCTGTGGCGTCCTTCGTTATTCAATGGCCGTGCGGGCGTTGTTGCGCGCCGTCGGCGTGCGGCCGGTACCCCTGGGCGGAGGTGCCGTGCGCGCAGCGCCGAGCACGTAGGACTTGACGAGATGGTTCCAGCTGCAGGTCCGGCACACCTCCACCACGTGGACCGCGAATTCCTCGAACCGGGTTGCCAGCATCACCAATTCCTCGGCCGTGCGCGCCGAACCCGACACCGCACCCAGGTGTTCGCCGAACACCCACGACACCAGCGTCAGCTGCTCCTTGCGGCAGATCGGGCACATGACCTGGCTCGGTTTCCCGTGAAACTTGGCGGCGCGCAGCAGATACGGGTTCGCGTCGCAGACCTCGGAGACACCCGTCCGGCCCGAGTACACCTGGGCCAGCAGTGAGCGCCGCCGGAGCGCGTAATCCACCACTTGTCGCTGCAGTCGCACGCCCACCAGAGTACGTCGCCATCCCGAGCAGTGATACGCAACCGAAACCGTGGCGGTCGGGCCCGGGCACTCGACGGTGATTTCTGCGCCAAACCGACGCCGGACTTCTACGATCATCCCCGTGGCGAAATGGCTCGGGGCACCGCTGGCCGGCGGGGTGACCACGACTACCCGCGCCAAGGACACCGATCGCCAAGACACCTGCACGGTCCTCGATGACGCGCTGGCCGACGGTGAGCTCTCCGCCGAGGAGCACCGGGAGAGGGTCAGCGCGGCCACCAAGGCGGTGACGTTGGGCGACTTGCGTGCCCTGGTGAGCGACCTGCAAACCAACTCCGGTCGGCAGTTGCCGGCGCTTGACTCGCGCCACAAGGTGCCCCAAGTCGGCGGGTGGGGAGTGCTGGCCGCCGCATTCGTCGTGTCCGTGCTGTTGGGCATGGGGATCGGGTGGGGCCTGTACGGCAACACCCGCTCGCCGCTGGACTTCACCGCCGACCCGGGAGCCAAGCCCGACGGAGTCAGCGCCGTGGTGTTGACGCCGCCCACCCAGCTGCACTCGGTCGGCGGGCTCACCGGACTGCTCGAACAGATGCGCAAACGATTCGGCGACACCATGGGCTACCGGTTGGTGATCTACCCGACCTACGCGTCGCTGGACCGGCCGGACCCTTCGGACGACCGCCGGGTGCTGGCCTATACCTACCGCGGCGGCTGGGGCGATCCGACCAGCTCGGCCAAGAGTTCTTCGGACGGCCCCGTCCCGGTCGACCTGAGCAAGTTCGACGTCACGAAGACCGTCGGCATCATGCGCGGCGCCCCGCAGACGCTGCGCATGAAGCCCTCCGACGTGAAGACCACGTACTTGATCGTCGAGCCGGCAACCGACCCGACCACGCCGGGGGCCCTCACGCTGTCGCTGTATGTCTCCAGCGATTACGGCGGCGGCTACATCTCCTTCACCGGCGACGGCACCGTCAAGCAGATGAGCCTGCCGACGTAAAGACCGGTCCCCCCGGCGCACATTTCACACCCCTGCACCGTGACGAACTGCAAACCAACAGCCGGTGGTGTTGTGGCTAATATATCGAGACGATACGATTGCGCGAGGCGTCGGACCGTCGTAACCAGCCACGCAAAACTCTCAGGGAGGTGATTCGATTGCTGGAGCTTGCCATCCTCGGTCTCCTGATCGAATCGCCCATGCACGGCTACGAGTTGCGCAAACGGCTGACCGGTCTACTCGGCGCGTTCCGGGCGTTTTCGTACGGTTCGCTCTACCCGGCCCTGCGCCGCATGCAGGCCGACGGGTTGATCGCCGAGGACGCCGCCCCGGCCGGGACGCCGGTCCGGCGGGCCCGGCGCGTCTACCAGCTGACCGACGAAGGCCGCCGGCGCTTCGGTGAGCTGGTGGCCGACACCGGTCCCCACAACTACACCGACGACGGCTTCGGGGTACACCTGGCGTTCTTCAACCGGACTCCGGCAGAGGCGCGCATGCGCATTCTGGAAGGCCGCCGCCGTCAGGTCGAGGAACGGCGGGAAGGTCTGCGCGAAGCAGTTGCGCGGGCCAGTAGCTCGTTCGACCGCTACACCCGTCAGCTTCATCAATTGGGGCTCGAGTCCAGTGAGCGCGAAGTCAAATGGCTCAACGAGCTCATCGCTGCGGAGCGGGCGATGCCCGGCCTCTCCGAGCAAACGTAACCCCCTGCACGAACCCAGCATCCCAGTCAGAGGTCAGAGGTTAGGAGAACGCCCTTATGAGTGAGAACCAACCGCCGAAGGCGGCAGAAGCGCAGTCGGAGGTACGAGTCGCCATTGTCGGCGTCGGTAACTGCGCGTCTTCGCTGGTTCAGGGCGTGCAGTACTACTACGACGCCGACCCGAACAGCACCGTGCCCGGCTTGATGCACGTGAAGTTCGGCCAGTACCACGTCCGCGACGTGAAGTTCGTCGCCGCGTTCGACGTGGACGCCAAGAAGGTCGGCTTCGACCTGTCCGAGGCGATCTTCGCGTCGGAGAACAACACCATCAAGATCGCCGACGTGCCGCCCCTCAATGTGACGGTGCAGCGCGGCCCGACGCTGGACGGCATCGGCAAGTACTACGCCGACACCATCGAGGTGTCCGACGTCGAGGCGGTCGATGTGGTCCAGGCGCTGCGCGAGGCCAACGTCGACGTTTTGGTCTCCTACCTGCCGGTCGGCTCCGAAGAGGCCGACAAGTTCTACGCCCAGTGCGCCATCGACGCGGGCGTGGCGTTCGTCAACGCGCTGCCGGTGTTCATCGCCTCGGACCCGGTGTGGGCCAAGAAGTTCGCCGACGCCGGCGTGCCCATCGTCGGTGACGACATCAAGAGCCAGGTCGGCGCGACCATCACCCACCGCGTGATGGCCAAGCTGTTCGAAGACCGCGGCGTGCAGCTGGACCGCACCATGCAGCTCAACGTCGGCGGCAACATGGACTTTCTCAACATGCTCGAACGCGAGCGGCTGGAGTCCAAGAAGATCTCCAAGACGCAGGCCGTGACCTCCAACCTGCAGCGCGAGTTCAAGACCAAGGACGTGCACATCGGCCCCTCCGATCACGTCGGCTGGCTCGACGACCGCAAGTGGGCCTACGTGCGGCTGGAGGGCCGCGCCTTCGGCGACGTGCCGCTGAACCTCGAGTACAAGCTCGAGGTCTGGGACTCGCCGAACTCTGCGGGCGTCATCATCGATGCGGTGCGTGCCGCCAAGATCGCCAAGGACCGCGGCATCGGCGGCCCGGTGATCCCGGCGTCGGCGTACCTGATGAAGAGCCCGCCGCAGCAGCTGCCCGACGACATCGCGCGCGCCCAGCTCGAAGAATTCATCATCGAGGGCTGAGCCCCTCCACGCACCACCGTGTCGCGAGCGTAACGCCACGGCGATTTTCACCTCGAGAATCCGCCACAGCGTTACGCTCGCGGCCGTTGGGACCAAATCATCGACACGATGCTGTGCAGGTGCTTAGCATCATGTCTCGATGACCGTTCAACCCGCGGCTTTCCTCCGCACGACGCTTCCCCTCGACCTGTCCCGGCTCGCGGAACTCGACAGCGGCCGGTATCACTCCATCTGGCTGCCCGATCACATGGTCAGCTTCTGGCCCGACTCGATCTGGACGCCCGAGTTCACCGACCTGGCCACGGCTTCCCCGTCACCGCACCGCCACCTGGACGGACTCGCGGTGGCGGCCGCGGCGGCCGTGCTGACCGAACGGGTCCCCCTGGTCAGCGCGGTCGTCGATACCGTGCGCCGCCATCCCGCGCTGCTCGCCCAAACCGCGCTGACCATCGATCACCTGGCCAAGGGGCGCTTCATCCTCGGGTTGGGCAGCGGCGAGAGCGAGAACACGCTGCCCTACGGCTTCGACTTCTCGCGTTCGGTCAGCCGGTTCGAGGAAGCGCTGGCGGTGATCCAGCTGCTGTGGCGCAGTGACGGGCCGGTCGACTTCGACGGCCAGTTCTACCAGCTCCACCATGCCCGATTGGACACCGAACCCTATGGGGGCCGGGTACCGCCGATCTGGATCGGCGCCAGCGGCCCGCGGATGCTCGACATCGCGGGCCGGTACGCCGATGGCTGGTGGCCGGCGGGTGCCTGGACTCCCGACCACTACGCCCAGATGCTCGCCGCGGTGCGAAGCTCCGCCGAACGCGCCGGCCGCGACCCCCTGGCGATCACGCCCTGCTTCATCCAGGTCTGCCTGATCGGTGCGGACGACGAGGCCCTCGCCGAGATCCTGCAGGCTCCCCTGGTCAAGGCCTTCCTGCTACAGGTCTCGGCAAAAACGTTGCACGACTTCGGCTTCGAACACCCCATGGGCGAGGGCTGGCGGGGATTCCAAGACATCGACCCGGCCGTACTCACCCGGGAGCGGATCCTGGAATTTCTGGACAACGCGCGGCCCGAGATGGTGCTGGCCGTCGTGCCGCATGGCACACCGAAAGAGGTCGCCAAGATCGTCAAGACCTACGTGGACGCGGGCCTGCGCGTGCCGAAAATACTCGACTACGGCGCCATGGCCGGGTTGAAATACGCACAGGCTTCGGCCGCGAATGTCCTTGCGGCCGAGGATGAGCTGGTGCGCCTCTGCGGAGGCCCGTCGTGACAGCACGTCTGGACGCCGCGGAGATGCTCGCCGCCGCCGAGGCCGAAACCGGGTTGCGCGACTACGGCGACCCCACCCTGCCGGAACGCTTCGCCGTGGCCGTCGACCACCTCAACGGCCTGGGCATGGATGCCGACGGCCGTTTCGAGGCCGCGCAGGTGTGTCGCTGGCTGCTGACGTCGCGCCTGGAGCTCATCGAGGACCGCAACCGCTACCCGATCGGCGCCGAAGTGATCGAGTCGCCGATGTTCGTCACCGGCGAACCACGCTCGGGGACAACGCTTATGCACGCCCTGATGTCGGTTGACCCGAACGCCCGCGCACTGCGCTTCTGGGAGGTGATGTACCCGTCACCGCCGCCGGGCCTAGCCGCGCCCGATGACGACCGCCGGGCGCGGGCCGACGCCGACTGGCGTGAGATCAACGCCAAGATGCCGAAATGGCTGCACAGTCACCCTTACAACGACATGCTGGGCGACGGGCTGCCCGAAGACGAACGAACCTGGGCGTTCGACTTTCGGGTGATGACCCCCACCGCGTGGTGGCGGGTGCCCATGCAGTCGCTGGTCGGCGGACTGGCCACCGACCCGGCCGCACAATACCGGTTACACAAGGCCATGCTGCAACAACTGCAGTACGCCCGCCCGCGAAAGTACTGGGTGCTGAAGGGTTTCCACGGATTCCGCCTCAAGGAGATGTTCGACACCTACCCCGACGCCACCCTGGTCTGGCTGCACCGCGACCCGGTTCAGGTCGCCGCATCGCGCACCATGATGATGGCCGACATCGCCGAGGGCATGGTCGGTCCCGTCGACCTGCACGCCTTGGCCAAGATGCACCTGGAGCTGACCCGCGCCAGCGTCGCCAACACGATGAGCAACCCCTGGGTCGACGACCCGCGCATCCTGCACGTCCGGTACACCGATTTCATTGCCGATCAGATTGCGACGGTGCAGCGCTACTACGCATTCGCCGGACGTCGGGTCACACCCGAAGCCGAATCCGCCATGCGCGACTACCTGGCCCACAACCGCGGCGACCGATACGGCAAATTCCGCTACTCCACGCAACTGCTGACCGACATCGGCGAAGACCTCGATGCGCTGCACGCCGAATTCCGGCCCTTCCGTGAGCGATTCGGCGTCCAGATCGAGAACCGCGGCTGACATGGCGGCGACGCACAAACGGCTGTCGGTGCACAGCGTCACCTTCTACGGTGAGCCGCTGACCACGCTGGAGGCCCACTGGGCGGCGCTGGGAGTGTCGCGGCTGAGCATCCTGGACAGCCAGGTCCTTGATCCGCAACTTCCAAAGCTTCTGCAGCGCAACGACTATACGGTTGAGGCGGTCTGCCACATCTTCGGTGATGGCCGGCTGGACACCCGCGCAGAGGTGGCGCGCGACGCGCTGCTGACGGTGATCGACGCCGCGGCCGCGGTAGGGGCGCGCGTGATCTACATGTTGACCGGGGGTCGGGGCGCACTGGCCTGGCAGCACGCCGCCGATCGCTTCTGCGCCATGATCGCACCCTGCGTGGAGCACGCGAAGCAGGCGGGCGTGGCGCTGGCGATCGAGAACGCGTCGAGCCTCTACGCCGACATTCATCTCGCCCACACCCTGCGCGATACCGTCGCCCTGGCCGAGATGAGCGGGCTCGGCGTCTGCATCGAGCTGTTCCACTGCTGGGCGGAGGGCGATTTCGAGGCAATGGTGCAGCGGGCATTGCCACGAACCGAGCTCATCCAGCTCAGCGACTACGTGCTGGGCGACCGCGCGCTGCCGGGTCGCGCGGTGCCGGGCGACGGCGCGATTCCAATCGAAGCGTTCGTCGCCCAGGCGCTGGCCGGCGGCTATGCACATGGATTCGACCTGGAACTGATCGGTCCCCGCATCGAAGCGCAGGGCCGCCTGCAGTCCGCGCGACGAGCGTGCGACGTCATCGGGGCGATGCTGCAGAGATTGGGTGCGTGACAATGGGTTTCGGCGACGGCTCCGACGACGCGGCGCTGCAATCGGCGTGGACCGATTTCTGCGCCCGGCTGCAACGCGCGGGCGAACAGGTCTTCAAAGACGCCAACCCCGCCGCCGCGCTGCAGCGCGTTGACGCCTACCGGTTCCTCACGCAGAACCTCGGCCAGGCCTTCGATCTGGCCCTCGAAACCCGCGACACCGGTTACCCGGTGCTGCACACCTTCTGCGGCCCGACCCGCAAGCTCGGCGGCGACTGCGCCGACTTCACCTATCAACAAGCCTGGATCGACGGGCAGTCGACCTATCGGCTGACCGGCACCCGCGGCACCTCGCGGTTTTTCAACGTCACCGTCCAAGGGCGGCGCACACCCGGCCCGGGCGTCTTGCACGAACCGTTCGGCGACACCCCACAGGCCAACCTGCTCGGCCATCAACTCGACGTCGGCGGCGACGGGCGATTCGAGCTGTACATCGGCGGCCCGCAGCGCGGGCCGAACTGGCTGCCGACCACGCCGGAGTCACGAAAGTTATTCATCCGGCAGGGTTTTGACCGCTGGGATGAGTCGCCGGCGCAGCTTCGCATCGAACGCGTCGACATGGACTCCGCTAAGCCGTTGCCCACGCCCGCCGACATGGTCGAGGCGATGAGCTGGGCCGGTGATTTCGTCACCGGCCTGATGTCCGATTGGCCCGAGTTCCCGTTCAAATACGGGGGTGTCGATGCCGAGCACCCGAACGCCTTCCCGCGTGTCGGAGCGACCGACGCCGACAGCAAGCGCGGGCGCGCCGCCGCCAACATGTATTGGGAGCTGGCGCCCGACGAGGCGCTGATCGTCGAATTCGCTGCGCACGACGGGCTGTGGATGTTCACCAACATGGGCGTCTTCTTCAACAGCATGGATTACCTATACCGGCCGGTGAGCTATACGCCGAGCCGCACCAAGATCGACCACGACGGCCGGATCCGGCTGGTTATGGCTCACCGTGATCCCGGCGTGCACAACTGGCTGGACACCCAGGGCTTCGAGCGCGGCAACCTGACCTACCGGCACATGCTCGAGGGCGAGCCCGCCGTGCTGGACACCCGGGTGGTCAAGCACGCCGACCTGCTCGGCGCCCTGCCCGTGGACACCGCCATGGTGGGCGCATCGCAGCGCGCCGCCGCGATGTGGGAACGCTTCCACGGCATTCGCCGCCGTTACGTCCTCTAGCCCGGTGGTGGCGGCCCGCCCCTAGACGCCGGGTCTAGGGTCAAAGATCGTGACCGAGATCTCCGAAGACGAACTGGCCGGGCTTTCCGAATTCTCGCTGCTGTCCGAAAACGCCGAGCAGGCCGGGGTCTCCGGCCCGCTGCCCGACGGCGAGCGGGTCGAGTCCGGCACGGGCGAAGCCAGGATCAGCGCGCTGCGCTGGGGCAGCACCGCCCCGCGGATCGTGTTTCTGCACGGCGGTGGGCAGAACGCGCACACCTGGGACACCATCATCGTCGGCCTCGGCGAGCCCGCGCTGGCGGTCGACCTGCCCGGCCACGGCCACTCCGCCTGGCGCGAGGACGGCGACTACTCCCCGCAGCGCAACGCCGACGCCCTGCTGCCGATCCTGCGCGAGCATGCGGCCTCCGCCGACCTCGTCGTCGGCATGTCGCTGGGCGGGCTGACGGCGATCCGGGTGGGCGCGGTGGCGCCCGAGCTGGTCGATGAGCTTGTGCTGATCGACGTCACTCCGTCGGCGCTGCAACGGCATTCCGAGATGACCAAGGAGCAGCAGGGCACCGTGGCGCTGATGCACGGGGAACGCGAGTTCCCCAGCTTCCAGGCCATGCTCGACTTGACGGTCGCCGCCGCGCCGCACCGCGAGGTGAAGGCGCTGCGCCGCGGCGTCTTTCACAACTCGCGCAAGCTGGACAACGGCAACTGGACGTGGCGCTACGACGCCATCCGCACCTTCCCCGATTTCGCCGGGCTGTGGGACGATGTCGACGCCTTGTCCGCGCCCGTGACGTTGGTGCGCGGTGGCTCATCGGGATTCGTCAGCGACGAGGACGCGGCCGAACTTGCCCGTCGCGCAAGGCATTTCCGCTCGACGCACGTCGTGGAGAATTCGGGCCACTCCGTGCAGAGTGACCAGCCGCGCGCGCTGATCGACATCCTGCGTGGGGTGCTCGACGCGCGCTGAGCCTACGGTGGTCCCATGACCTCTGAGTTCGGAATCCGCATCGGTGTCCAGCTACAGCCGCAACACGCTCCCCAGTACGGCCAGATCCGCGACGCGGTGCGCCGCTGCGAGGACATCGGCGTCGACATCGCCTTCAACTGGGACCACTTCTTTCCGCTCTACGGCGACCCCGACGGCGCACACTTCGAATGCTGGACGATGCTCGGCGCCTGGGCCGAGCAGACCTCGCGCATTCAGATCGGCGCGCTGGTGACCTGCAACTCCTATCGGAATCCGGAGCTGCTGGCCGATATGGCCCGCACCGTCGACCACATTTCCGACGGCCGGCTCATCCTGGGTATCGGTTCGGGTTGGAAACAAAGGGACTACGACGAGTACGGCTACGAATTCGGCACCGCGGGCAGCCGCCTGGACGACCTGGCGACCGCACTGCCCCGGATCCAAAGTCGGCTGACCAAACTGAACCCGGCTCCCACCCGCGACATCCCGATCCTCATCGGCGGTAAGGGCCCGCGGAAGACCCTGCGGATGGTCGCGGAGTACGGCGACATCTGGCACGGCTTCACCACCGTCGACACCTACCCGGCGGCGGCCGCCGTGCTGGAAGAGCATTGCGCGGCCGTCGGGCGCGACCCGTCCACCATCGAGAGGTCGGCCGGCGTCGAGGACAACAGCGGAGTTCGTCGCGGCGAGGGCCTCGACGGGTTGATCGCCAACGCCGAAGGCCTCACCGCGCTGGGGGTCACGCTGCTGACCGTGGGCGTCAACGGCCCGGACTACGACCTGACCGCCGCCGAAGCGCTATGCAAGTGGCGCAATAGTCGTTAAACCGGCCGCGCCGCGTTCGCCCCAGGTTCATTGGCCAAACGCCGAAACACGCGCGGCAATTCATGAGAAACTCTCACCGCCAGATGGTCAAACCCGGTGGGAAAGAGACGCAACAAAACGATGCCGAAGAAATACGGGGTCAAAGAAAAGGACCTGGTTGTTTCGCACATTCTCCACCTGTTGTTGACCGGAAAGCTGCGCAGCGGGGACCGCGTCGACCGCAACGAAATTGCACTGGGCCTCGGAGTGAGCCGGGTGCCCATTCAAGAGGCGTTGGTCCAACTCGAACACGACGGCATTGTGTCCACGCGTTACCACCGAGGCGCCTTCGTCGAGAGGTTCGATGAAGCCACCGTCCTCGAGCATCACGAGCTCGACGGGCTGCTCAATGGGATTGCGTCCGCACGCGCGGCCACCAATCCCACGCCGCGGATCATCGGACAGCTGGATTCGCTCATGCGCTCGCTGCGCACCGCCAAGGATTCGCGCGCCTTCACCGACATCGCGGCCGAGTATCGGCGCACCGTCAACGACGAGTACGCCGGACCGCGTCTGCACGCCACCATCCGCGCCTCACAGAACCTCATCCCCCGCCTCTTTTGGACCACCTATCAGGGCGGGCGCGACGAGATGCTGCCGTTCTACGAGGATGAGACCTCGGCAATACACCGGCGTGACCCCGAAGCCGCGCGGGCGGCGTGCGTCGACCGTTCCTACCTGATGGCCCAGACCATGCTCGCCGAACTGTACCGGCGGCGGGTCTTCACACCACCCGACGATGTCAGCCGGGTCGTCGCCGGGCCACTGCAGGTAATCGCCGACGCCGACACGATCTGCGGCGAAGCGTCGCTGGCGCTGTAGAACCGACGCTGACCGGGCCGCGTCGCCGTTCAATCGTTACGGTGACACTGATGAGTTTGCGCGTGGGCCGGCACACCAAGCGCCGCGGAAGGGCCTTCGCCCTGGCCGCGACAATTCTCATGGTTTGCGGGCTCGCGCTGGCCGGACCGATGCCGCCCGCTGCCGCGGACTGGAATCAATGCGCGCCGGCCGGGGTGGAGAGCGCCCGGGCCCTGCCCAAGGACGTGACCGACAACCCGACCACCGGTGAGGACGACCGCGACACGACGGCGTCGGTCGAGCCACTCGGCGCGGTCGACGCCGGCGCCTTGGGCCTCGGGGTGCCGGGAGTACTGACGGTCGGCACGCTGTCGGACGCCCCACCCAACATCTGCATCAACCCCACCGGCGAGTTCAGCGGCTTCGACAACCAACTGCTGCGCGCCATCGCCGACAAGCTGGGTCTGCAGGTCCGCTTCGTCAGCACCGACTTCTCCGCGCTGCTGGCCCAGGTGGCGTCGCGGCGCTTCGACGTCGGTTCGGCAGCGGTGAAAGCCACCGACGCCCGGCGGCGCACGGTTTCGTTCACCAACGGCTACGACTTCGGCTTCTATTCGCTGGTGGTGCCGCCCGGGTCCGCCATCCATAAATTCAGCGACCTCGCGGCCGGCCAACGCATCGGCGTCGTGCAGGGCACCGTCGAGGAGTCGTACGTCGTCGACGTCCTGCACCTGCAACCGGTGAAGTACCCCGGCTTCGCCACCTTGTACGCGAGCCTCAAGAGCCGCCAGATCGATGCGTGGGTGGCGCCGGGAACCCTCGCGGCGACCGTCATTCGCCCGGGCGATCCGGCGGTTGTCACCGCAAACACCTACAGCCCAGGCAATTTCGTGGCTTACGCGGTCGCTCAGGGCAACAAGCCGTTGATCGACGCGCTCAATTCCGGGCTGGACGCCGTCATCGCCGACGGCACCTGGGCGCACCTGTACAGCCAGTGGGTGCCGCGGTCGCTGCCGCCCGGCTGGAAACCCGGCTCCAAAGCCGCACCCCTCCCCCAGTTGCCGGACTTCGCCGCGATCGCCAAACGACACCGCTCATCGGCGGGGCCGCCCGCCCCGAAATCACCACTGGCCCAGCTGGGTGATTCGTTCTTCGACTGGGACATGTACCGGCAAGCGATCCCGATGTTGTTCACCACCGGGTTGCCCAACACCTTGATCCTGACCAACAGCGCCCTCGCGATCGGTCTGGTGTTCGGCATGGTGCTCGCGATGGCCGGAATCTCACACCGGCGCTGGCTGCGCTGGCCGGCGCGGGTGTACACCGACATCTTCCGCGGCCTGCCCGAAGTGGTGATCATCCTGCTCATCGGGATGGGCATCGGCCCATTGGTCAGCGGCCTGACCAACAAAAACCCGTACCCGCTCGGCATCGCCGCACTGGGACTGATGGCCGCCGCCTACATCGGCGAGATCCTGCGCTCCGGGATCCAAAGCGTCGACCCGGGACAACTGGAAGCGTCCCGGGCCCTTGGCTTCAGCTACGTCACCGCGATGCGGCTGGTGGTGGTACCGCAGGGAATCCGGCGCGTCCTGCCCGCCCTGGTCAATCAGGCCATCGGGTTGCTGAAGGCCTCCGCGCTGGTGTACTTCCTCGGCCTGATCGCCGATCAGCGAGAGCTGTTCCAGGTGGGACGGGATCTCAACGCCCAAACCGGCAGCCTGTCACCGTTGGTGGCCGCCGGCCTCTTCTACCTGCTATTGACCATTCCGCTAACGCATTTGGTCAACTACATCGACAACCGCCTTCGCCGCGGACGACGGGCCGCCGCGCCAGCAGACGATGCCGACATGCTCGTGACGACGTTCGGCCAGGAGATCACGTGACCTCCGGCATCCACGGGCGTGCGTCAGTGTCGCTGGCGGCCAACGACGTTCACCAAACTCTGGGCGGGAGCAAGGTGCTGCGCGGCGTCGACATCGAGGCACCCGCCGGCAGCACCGTGGCGATCATCGGGCCATCCGGCTCGGGCAAGTCGACACTGCTGCGCACGCTCAACCGCCTGTATGAGCCGGACAGCGGCGACATTCTGCTGGACGGCAGGTCGGTGCTGCGCGACGATCCCAACGAGCTCCGCCAGCGGATCGGCATGGTGTTCCAGCATTTCAACCTGTTCCCGCACCGCAGCGTGCTGGACAACGTGGCGATGGCGCCGCGGAAGTTGCGCCGCCTGCCCGCCGACGAGGCGCGCGATCTGGCGATGGCACAACTGGACCGAGTTGGCCTGAAGCACAAGGCCGCTGCACGCCCCAGCATGCTGTCCGGCGGCCAACAACAGCGGGTGGCGATCGCGCGCGCGTTGGCGATGGCTCCCCAGGTGATGTTTTTCGACGAGGCGACCTCGGCGCTGGATCCGGAAATGGTCAAAGGAATACTGCAACTCATTGCCGACCTCGGCGCCGATGGCATGACAATGGTTGTGGTAACCCACGAAATGGGTTTCGCGCGGTCGGCGTCCGACGCCGTGGTGTTTATGGATCACGGCAAGGTTGTGGAATCTGGACCGCCCGAGCAGATATTCGAAGCGGCCGAGACCCAACGGCTGCAGCGGTTTTTGTCCCAAGTGCTTTGATCCCACTAACTGGTGGGCAATAGCTCCCTCGTAAGCACCTCATATCGGGATAGACTCCCGATTTATGGCAGACAGCGAAACGAACCCGGCCGAGGTAGCCGAGCTCGCCGAAGGTTTGCACCGGGCGCTGTCCAAATTATTTGCGATTCTCCGCCGCGGCGACCCCAGCGGCGCGGCCGCCGGGGAGCTGACCCTGGCGCAATTGTCGATCCTGGTGACCCTGCTCGACCAGGGCCCGATTCGAATGACCGATCTCGCCGCACACGAACGGGTGCGAACCCCCACCACGACCGTGGCGATCCGACGCCTGGAAAAGATCGGGCTGGTCAAGCGTTCCCGCGACCCGTCCGACCTGCGAGCGGTGCTCGTGGACATCACGCCACGGGGGCGGGCCGTTCACGGTGAGTCGCTGGCCAATCGGCGCGCCAGCCTGGCCGCGATGCTGAGCCAGCTCCCGACCTCCGACCTCAACACCCTGATGCAGGCGCTGGCGCCGCTGGAACGGCTGGCCTCCGGCGATCCGACATCCGGGCCCGCCGGCGTGCCGCCCGCGCGCAAGGAAGCCTGAAAAACCCGTCCTCTCAATGGTTTTCGCCTGCGATCGCGGCTGTCGGTAAACTGCCGGGCATGCCCAATGCACTCATCACCGGCGCCGGCGGCGGTATCGGTTCGGCCATCGCCGCGGCGCTGGCCCCCACCCACACCCTGCTGCTGGCCGGCCGACCCTCCGATCGGCTCGACGGGGTCGCCGAGCGGCTCGGCGCCACCACCTTTCCGCTGGACCTCACCGACTCCGGCGACATCGAAGCCGCCTGCGAAATCGTGGACGAACTCGACGTGCTGGTGCACAACGCCGGATTGGCCATACCCGGCAGCGTTTCGGACTCGCATATCGACGAGTGGCGTGCCACCTTCGCCGTGAACGTCTTTGGGCCGGTAGAACTTACGCTCGCGCTGCTGCCGGCGCTGCGACGGGCGCGCGGCCAGGTGGTGTTCATCAACTCCGGCGCCGGGCGCACCGCCTCGCGGGGCATGGCATCCTATTCGGCCAGCAAGTTCGCGCTGCGCGCCTTCGCGGATTCGCTGCGCAGCGACGAACCGGAGTTGCGGGTGACGACGATCTATCCGGGCCGGACCGACAGCGATATGCAGCGCGAACTCGTCGAGTTCGAGGGCGGCAGCTACGACCCGGCCAACTTCTTGAAACCCGAAACGGTCGCGGCCGCCGTCGTCCATGCGGTGAACACCCCGCCCGACGGCCACGTCCACGAACTGATGCTGCGACCCACCGGGCGCTAGTCGGCGCTAGACGACCAGGTTGACCAGCCGGCCGGCGACCACGATCACCTTGCGCGGGGTGGCGCCCGCCAGGAACGCCTGGACCTTTTCATCGGCGAGCGCGGCGGCCTTCAGCGTGTCCTGATCGGCATCGGCGGCCACCATGACTCGGCCGCGGACCTTGCCGTTGACCTGGACCGGGTACTCCACGGTGTCGTCGACCAGAAAAGCGGGATCGGCGATCGGGAACGGACCGTGCGCCAGCGGGGTCTCGTGACCCAGGCGCAGCCACAGCTCCTCGGCCATATGCGGGGCCAAGGGCGCCAACATCAACACCAGCGGCTCGACCGCCGCGCGTGGCACCGCGTCGCGGTGCTCCTTGGTGAGATGGTTGGTGTATTCGATCAGTTTGGCCGCAGCGGTGTTATTCCGCAGTGCCGCATAGTCTTCCGCGACGCCGGCGATGGTCCGATGCAGCACTCGCAGCGTCCCGGTCGCCAACTCCTGGGCGGGCCCGTCTACCACGCGGGTGTCACCGGTCTGCTCGTCGACGACCAGACGCCACACGCGCTGCAGGAACCGGTGGGCTCCGACGACGTCCTTGGTGGCCCAGGGCCGGGACGCCTCCAGCGGGCCCATCGACATCTCGTAGACCCGCAGGGTGTCGGCGCCGTAGTCGTCGCAGATCTCGTCGGGTGAGATCGAATTCTTCAGGCTCTTACCGATTTTGCCGAACTCTTGGAAGACTTCGACCTCTCCCCCGGGCCCCGGATAGACGAAACGGCCGTCCCGCTCGACCACCTCTTCGGCCGGCACGTACGACCCTCGCGCGTCGGTGTAGGCGAAGGCCTGGATGTAACCCTGGTTGACCAGCCGGCGATAGGGCTCGCGAGAGCTCACGTGGCCCAGGTCGTACAGGACCTTATGCCAGAACCGCGCATACAGCAGGTGCAGCACCGCGTGTTCGGCGCCGCCGACGTACAGGTCGACGCCACCGGGATCCTGCGGCCCGTGCTCGGCCGGGCGCGGACCCATCCAGTAGGCCTCGTTTTCCAAGGCGGCGAACCGCTCCGAGTTGTGTGGATCGGTGTAGCGCAGTTCGTACCAGGAGCTGCCGGCCCACTGCGGCATCACGTTGGTGTCCCGGGTGTAGGGCTTCAGGCCGTCGCCCAGATCCAGCTCGACGTGCACCCATTCGGTGGCCTTGGCCAGCGGCGGTGAGGGCTCGCTGTCGGCGTCATCGGGATCGAACAGCACGGGTGAGTAATCCGGCACGTCGGGCAGTTCGACCGGCAGTGCGGCCTCGTCGAGTGCGTGCGCACGCCCGTCGGCGTCGTAGACGATGGGGAACGGTTCGCCCCAGTACCGCTGGCGCGCGAAAAGCCAGTCGCGCAGCTTGAATTCGACGCGTGCCCAGCCGCGGCCTTCGGCCTCCAGGCGTGCGGTGATCTTTTCCTTGGCCGCGGCCACATCCAGACCGTCGAGGTAGCCGGAGTTGACCAGCACCCCGTCACCGGCGTAGGCCGCCTCCGAAATATCGCCGCCCGCAATGACTTCCACGATGGGCAGGCCGAACTCGTGGGCGAAGTCCCAGTCGCGCTGGTCGTGGCCCGGGACCGCCATGATGGCCCCGGTGCCATACCCGGCCAGCACGTAGTCGGCGATGAAGATCGGCACCGGTTTGCCGTTGGTGGGATTGGCGGCGTAACTGCCCAGGAAGACACCGGTCTTGGCCTTGCTCTCCTGGCGTTCGAGGTCTGACTTCGACCCGATCGCCTGCCGGTAGGCGGCGACGGCCGCACCGGGCGTGTCAGCGCCATACGTCCAGCGCGGGTCGGTGCCGTCCGGCCAGGCGGCGGCGACCAACTCGTCGACCAGGTCGTGTTCGGGGGCCAGCACCAAGTAGGTGGCGCCGAACAACGTGTCGGGCCGGGTGGTGAACACCTCGATGTCGACCGCCTCGCCATCGGCCTTGGTCGCCGCGAACAGCGCCTTGGCACCGGTGGACCGGCCGATCCAGTTGCGCTGCATGGTCTTGACCGGCTCCGGCCAGTCCAGCACTTCCAGGTCGTCGAGCAACCGATCAGAGTAGGCGGTAATTCGCATCATCCACTGCCGCAACCGTTTCCGGAACACCGGGAAGTTGCCGCGGTCGCTGCGGCCGTCGGCGGTGACCTCTTCGTTGGCCAGCACGGTGCCCAGACCGGGGCACCAGTTCACCATCGAGTCGGCCCGGTAGACCAGCCGGTGGCCGTCGATCACGTCGGCCCGCTCCCCCGTCGAGAGCGCGGCCCAGTCCCGGCCGTCCTCGAGGCGGCGGGCCCCGGAATCGAACTCGGCGACCAGCTCCGCGATGGGACGGGCCTTGTTGGCGGCGGTGTCGAACCAGGCGTTGTAGATCTGCAAAAAGATCCACTGGGTCCACTTGTAGAACTCGACGTCGGTGGTGGAGAAGCTGCGCCTGCTGTCGTGAGCGAGACCCAGGCGTCCCAGCTGGCGCTTGAAGTTGACGACGTTGGCTTCGGTCCGGGTGCGCGGATGGGTGCCGGTCTGCACCGCGTACTGCTCTGCCGGCAGCCCGAAGGCGTCGAACCCCAACGCATGCAACACGTTACGGCCGGTCATCCGGAAATAGCGGGCGTACACGTCCGTCGCGATGTAACCGAGGGGGTGCCCGACGTGCAGGCCCTCCCCCGACGGGTACGGGAACATGTCCTGCACGAACAATTTGTCGTCCGGCACCGGGGATCCGTCTTCCGGCGCCAGCGAACCGACCGGGTTGGGCACGTTGAAGGTGCCGAGCTTCGCCCAGTTCTCCTGCCACACGCCCTCGATGCGACCCGCCAGCGCTGCCGTGTAGCGATATGGCGGCGCGTCGGAGTCGGGCGTGGCGGCGCCGGAGTTGCTTGCCGGCGAGGTGGTCGGGGAGTCGGTCACCTGAACAGGGTATAAGGGCGACACGGCGAGTACGCCGGCCACAGGTTGGTCTCGGTTCCGTTGCGCGCCGGTCAGAGGTTCATCCCAGGTGTGTTTCGAGCCTATTCACCGCCTTTGACCTCTAGTTACAGTCAGCCCCTATCGACGGCTTCTGGTAGGCAGCCATTGGAAGGACCGACGCAGATGATTGAGATCGTCCCCGTCCACCGGGCACTCCTCGGCGGTATGGTCGCTGGCCTGATGGGCCTGGCGGTTGTTGCGGGCGGCACGGCATCGGCAGACCCGTTGCCCCCAGCGCCTGCGCCCGTCCCCGCGGTTCCCGCGCCGGCACCGCAGAACCTCGGGCCCGAGCTGGTGCCGCCGAGCAGATATCTCGCGGCCCCGCCCGCCGGCAACCAGATCGTCCCGCCGGCTACCGCCACGGCCCCCGGAACGACGGCCCCGGCCGTCATACCGGCGGCGCCGGCTCCGGCTCCCGCGACATCGGGAACGATCCGCGAATTCCTGCAGTCCAAGGGCGTGAAGTTCGAGCCGCAGAAGCCGCAGGGCTTCAAGGCGCTCGACATCACCCTGCCGGTGCCCGCCCGCTGGACCCAGGTGCCCGATCCCAACGTGCCCGATGCGTTCGCGGTGATCGCCGACCGGCAGGGCAGCAGTATCTATTCCTCGAACGCGCAGGTCGTGGTGTACAAACTGGTCGGCGCCTTCGATCCGAGGGAGGCCATCACCCACGGTTACGTCGACAGCCAGAAGCTTCCGGCGTGGCAGCCCACCAACGCGGCGATGACCGACTTCGGCGGCTTCCCGTCGTCGATCGTCGAGGGCACGTACCGCGACGGTGACCTCACGCTCAACACGTCGCGGCGCCACGTCATCGCCACGTCGGGGCACGACAACTACCTCGTGTCGCTGGCGGTGACCACCGATCGCGCGGTGAGTGTCGCCGACGCACCGGCCACCGACGCCATCGTCAACGGATTCCGGGTGAGCGCACCCGGCGCGACCGCGCCGGCCCCGGCCCAGGCACCCGCCGCGTCGCCGGTGGGGTTGCCGGCTCAGGCGCCCGCCGCCGCCCCGGTCGCTCCGGCGCCGGTCGCGGCTCCCGTGGCCCCGGTCGCACCGGCACCGGTTACGGCTCCCGTGGCTCCGGTCGCTCCGGCGCCCGGCGCGGCGCCGCTGGTACCGCTCGCCCAGACCGCGCCGGCGGCTCCCGTCGGACTGCCCGCGCAAACGCCGACGTTGACCCAGCAGCACGCTCCCAGCCTGCTGGCCATGGTGCCGGGCCTGCCCCCGCTGCCGAACTTCTCGTTCCTGCAGCACTGAGGACGCCTCGCCGAGCCGGATTCGCGGGTCGGTCACCCGGCTCGTATTGTGACCCCATGCTGATTGCGGGCGTGCTGTGCATGTGTGCGGCGGTGGCCTCGGCGGGGTTCGGCACCTGGTCGCTGGCGCACAACCAAAACGTCGGTGCCACTGCGTTGGCGCTGCGCGCGATGGCGCCGACCCAGTTGGCGGCGGCGGTGATGTTGGCCGCCGGCGGCGCGGTCGCCATGGCCGCCGTCCCGGACACCGCACTGGTGGTACTCATCGTGTGCGTGGTGGGCGCGCTGGGAACGCTGGCCGCGGGCTCGTGGCAGAGCGCCCGCTTCGCGCTGCGTCAGGAAGCGGCGGCGCCCGCCTGCGCCGGCAGCTGCGTCGGCTGCACGCAGTCGTGCCCCTGAACGGAAACCGGGGGAGCGGCCCTAGTTGCGGCTGATGTCGATGGGGTGGGTAGCCAGCAGCGACAGCGGCAGCGGCTGGCGCCGCAACACCTGGCCCCACAGGTCGGACCTCGGTCCGACCAGTACGTCGGATGGCAAGGCGGACAACACAATCCAGTCGTCGCGTTCGATCTCGCCTTCGAGCTGACCGATAGTCCAGCCCGAGTAGCCCGCGAAGATCCGCACCCCTTCGACCAGCGGCGCGATCAGCTCGGGGTCGGCGTCCAGATCAACCATGACCACCCGGCCGTCCACGTGCCGCAAGCCCGGCACGTCCCCGGGATCGGCGCCAACGCGCAGCGTCGCCAGGCACAGCGCGGCGTCGCGCTTCACCGGTCCGCCGATGAACATCGTCTTTGGCTTGGCCGAGAGCTTGGTCCATTGCGGCAACACGTTGTAGACCGCGGTTTCGCTGGAGCGGTTGAGCACGACACCCAGCGTGCCTCCGTCGTTGTGCTCGACGATGTAGATCACGCTGCGCCGAAACGTCGGCTCGAGAAGATCGGTGTTGGCGAGCAGCAAAGTGCCCGCGCGCACCCGTTGCGCGGCGGGTGCTACGTAGTCCTCTGGATCCTCCTGCGGGGGCACCACACCATCATCGCATCCGGTGCATCGTGGCCCAGGGCAATCGCGGGGGTAGGCCCCGGAGATTTGTACTGTGGTTGGGACCGCTCTGATCGCGCGAGCTTTGCCAACCCCAATCCTGGAAGTCGGTTTCGGTGATCCCCACCCGGATGCAGTCCAGCGCACCCGTCGAGATTTGGCGGTCGGTGCGCGGTTTGCCCGATTTCTGGCGCCTGTTGCAGGTGCGCGTGGCGAGCCAGTTCGGCGACGGCTTGTTTCAGGCGGCGCTGGCCGGGGCGCTGCTGTTCAACCCGGACCGGGCCGCGGATCCGCTTTCCATCGCCCGCGCCTTCACGGTTCTGTTTCTGCCGTATTCGCTGCTGGGCCCGTTCGCCGGCGCGCTGATGGACCGTTGGGACCGGCGGCTGGTGCTGGTCGGCGCCAACATCGGCCGGCTGATCCTGATCGCCGCGATCGGCACCATCCTGGCGGTGCGCGCCGGTGACCTGCCGCTGTTGCTGGGTGCGCTGTTCGCCAACGGTTTGGCCCGGTTCGTCGGGTCGGGCCTGTCGGCGTCGTTGCCGCATGTGGTGCCGCGCGAGCAGGTGGTGACCATGAATTCGGTCGCCACCGCGTGCGGGGCCATCGCGGCGTTCTTCGGCGCGAACTTCATGCTGGTGCCCCGCTTCATCTTCGGCGCCAGCGACAAGGGCGCGTCGGCGATCGTGTTCATCACCGCGGTTCCGGTGTCGATCGCGCTGCTGCTGTCGTGGCGGTTCGGTGCCCGGGTGCTGGGCCCCGACGACACCTGGCGGGCGATCCACGGGCCGGTCATTTATGCGGTGATCACCGGTTGGCTGCACGGTGCGCGCACGGTGGCACAGCGCCCTACGGTCGCCGCCACCCTGTCCGGCCTGGCCGCCCACCGGATGGTCGTCGGCATCAACTCGCTGCTGGTGTTGTTGCTGGTCCATCACATGCCAAACCTCAAGGGCGGGGGATTCGGCACGGCCTTACTGTTCTTCGGCGCCGCGGGGCTGGGCGCCTTTCTGGCCAACGTCCTGACGCCGCCGGCGATACGCCGGTGGGGGCGCTACGCGACGGCCAACGGCGCGTTGGCGGCGTCGGCGATCATCGAGGTCGCCGGCGCCGAGCTATTGGTTCCGGTGATGGTCGCGTGCGGCTTCTTGCTCGGCGTCACCGGGCAGATGGTCAAGCTCTGCGCCGACACCGCGATCCAGATAGACGTCGACGACGCCCTTCGCGGGCACGTGTTCGCCGTGCAGGACGCGCTGTTCTGGGTCGCGTTCATCGTTTCGATCACGGTGGCCGGCATCTTGATTCCCGATGACGGGCACGCGCCCGCGTTCGCGCTGTTCGGCTCGGTGCTGTACCTGGGCGGGCTGGCCGTGCACGGTGTCATCGGGCGCCGCGGCGAGCAAGCGAACGATCGCTAAGGTACAGGCGTGCTTTGTCCGACGGCCGTACCCGACAGTCTGCGGCTCCGATGACCGGTCCCGCGCCCATGGTCGACGACCTGCGTGCCGAAAGCGACGAGCTCGACGAGCTGGTGGCGCCGTTGCCGCCCGAACGCTGGGCCGATCCGACTCCAGCGCCCGGCTGGACCATCGCGCATCAGGTCGGCCACCTGCTGTGGACGGATCGGGTCGCGCTGATCGCGGTCACCGACGAACCCGGCTTCGCCGAGGTGTTGGCGGGCGCGGCCGCGGATCCGACGGGCTTCGTCGACAAAGGCGCCGAAGAACTGGCGGCCCTGACGCCCGCCGAACTGCTCGCCGACTGGCGGGTCACCCGGGGACGGCTGCACGAGGCGCTGCTCACGGTCGAGGCGGGCCGCAAACTTCCGTGGTTCGGCCCACCGATGAGTGCGGCATCGATGGCCACTGCGCGGCTGATGGAGACCTGGGCGCACGGCCTCGATGTCGCCGACGCGCTGGGCGTGACGAGGCCGGCGACTGAACGCCTGCGGTCGATCGCTCACCTGGGGGTCCGCACTCGCGATTTCGCCTTCGCCGTCAACAACTTGGCGCCGCCGCCCGAGCCGTTCCTGGTCGAGCTGCGCGGACCCGGCGGCGACACCTGGTCGTGGGGGCCGCCCGATGCCGAGCAGAGTGTCCGCGGGTCCGCTGAGGATTTCTGCTACCTGGTCACCCAACGACGCCCGCTGAGCGCGCTCGACATCACCGCCGAGGGCGACGACGCTCAGCGCTGGTTGCGAATAGCTCAGGCTTTCGCGGGTCCTCCCGGCGCCGGGCGATGAGCGCGTGAAACGCGCGAAGAGAGCCGGCGCCCATCAACCCAAGCGCCGGGCGATGAGCGCGTGAACTGGCCGATGAGCGCGTGAAACGCGTCAGTGCAGGGGACCGCCGTAACTCGCCTGGTTCTCCGCCTCGGCTTCCTCGCGCAGCGCGGTGATCGCGAGGTTCAGGCGTTCGGCCAGCTCTCCGTGGCCGTACCCGGTCATCACCCCGGGATGCAGAGTCAGCTCGAGCAGCCGGCCGTCGGAATTCGCGACCGCATAGACGTCGCCCAGGTCGACGCTGTAGGTGACGGCTTCGGCCTGCGCCACAAGGGCTTCCCACTTGTCGGCCGCCTCGCTCAGTTCCCGAAGAACCGATTCGACGAGATCCTTCTCGCTGAGATTCGCGCGACTGCCCGAACCCGCCACCCTGACAGTATCGTCGAGCCCTCCGACCAGCGTCAATTCAGACGCGGACAGCTGTGCAGCCGACCTGCCGGGCGGTCACGCGGCGAGCTTTTGGTACCACGCGAGGTGGTAATTCGCCGACACCGAGTCGCCGCTGGCAATGCCCTCGGTGGCGGCCATCAGGAGGCACTTGAGCAGAAGCGCGGGATTGACGTTCGGATACTGAACGAGGAGCTGGTAGCGGGCGGTATCGAGATGGACCCGCAGCACGTCGACCTCCTGGTCGACGACGACGGTTCCCGCGGCAGCGGCTTCCGCCAACCGGGGCACGATCTTGGGCAGGTCGTCACGCCCGCGCGTAGTCGCACTCAGCACGCTCGCCAGATCATCGATGACGGGCAGTGCCCGCGGCTCCCCCGACGATCGGGTGGCGGCGAAATCGACCGAGCGGCGCAATGAATCACCGGGAGTGTAAGTGACGACGCGGACCGTTTCGCCGATCAGCGCGGCGACCCTGCCGCTGCGGCGCTCGGGTTCCAGCAGCCGAACTCCGGCGGGAAGGCTGATGCCTGAGGGTATCCATCCGTGAGCGAGATCGGTGACCAACACCGTCGTGCCGTCGGCGCGATCTCCGATCGCCCAATTCAGGCGTGGCTCCTGCCGCACCACGAATTCGAGCAGCCGGTTCAGCCGCTGGTCGTCGAATCCCTTTGGTGGTGAAGGCTTTTCGATGTGTGGCCGGGCCGCGCCGAAGGCGGCCGTCTCGGGCTCGACCTCGGCCGGGGTGGCATCGGCGGTTGCCGGGATGGCATCGGCGGTTGCCGGGATGGCTTCGGCGGCGGCCTCCCGCGGCGCCTCGGGCTCCGCGCTGGCGGTGACCGGCTCGTCGACGATCGCGTGGTGGCGGCCGGAGTCGGCCGGCTCGGGTGCCCGTTCGGGTGCACGCTGCACCGGCGCCCCGGGCGCCGGCTCCGCCTGCGTGATCACCGGAATGACCTGCGTCTGTTCGAGGTGGGCTGCGTCGGTGGTCCCGACGGGCTCGTCGTCGGAAGTGGCCGGCTCGCTGGCCCCCTCCGGTTCGCCGCGAACGGCGGGCGGCTCGACCACCGCGTGATGGCGGCCGGAGTCGGCCTCGTCCGAAGGCGGCTCGGGTGCAGACCCCGGTGGCGCTGGCAGAACCGGCTCGGACCTGATCACCGGGATGACTTGTGTGTCGTCGAGGTGGGACGCGTCGGCGGGTTCCCGCCGAGCCGCCTGCGGCGATGCACTTTCGGCGACCGGATCGGGCGCGGACTGGCGACGACGACGCCTTGGTGGTGTCGGATCTAGTCGACCCGGCGCGGGCGCTTCGGGGACGGCCCTGACCTCACGGATTGTGGGCAGCACCTGCGTCTTGTCCAGGTCCGCGCGGGGCGGCTCCGGCCGCGGTGGGGGAGGAGCGGGGGGTCGGGCTCCGCTCTTCACGGCATGCAGGTAGCGGGTCGTCGATTCGACTCGGCGCACGGCGCGAGCCCGGGCCTCCTCGATGACCCGCGCCTCGGCCGCCTGGCGCGACGGGTCGGTCATGCCCGCCCGCTTGAGTAACTTCAGTTCGTCGTTGGCGGCGTGCGCAATTCGTTGCAGGTCGGCCTTGAGATGTTCAGCGAGAGTTGCCGTTTCGGCCGTCACCGTCGACAACTCGGCAGGCCACAGCCCGCCTGTCACCCACGGGGTGCAGTCGATAGGAGAGCTGAAAGCCGGCGTCGCCAGTGATTCCCGGGTAGCTCTCCGGAGGCGCTGGCGCGCCGACATCCGACCGAAGACCGCCACCGGCTAAGCGTACCGGGACCCGGCCGACGACTTGTGCGGTCAGTGAATTGTGTGTTCGCAGGGCCCTGGGTAGCGTGAGGACATGGCTGATTCTGCACTGCAGCAGCAACTCGACGAGGTCCGCACCTTGCTGGCTCGCGCACGAGAGTTGTTCGGCCCCAACCCGGTAGAGCCGCCGACCGGTATCGCGCCCGATCCCAGCGTCGCCAAGCCGTGGCTCCGCTAGGCCGGCGGCGCGCATGACGGCCCGCTAGATCGCGCCGTTGCGGCGACGCAGTTTGTGCGCCAGCAACTTTTCGATGGCCGCGTCGAGGTCGCGCGGGGTCGGAACCTCCGCGGAGGGCGTATGCCCGGCGGCGACGATCTCGTCGCGAATTTCCAGCAACGCTTTGAGGCATGAGACGTCGGCGGTCAGCAGAATGCCCTGCGCCAGCGTCTCGGCATCGGTTTCCATCGCCTCTTCGCTCAGCGCGACGCTGTGCATGTAGCCGCCGCGGCAGGAGCGGACGAGGATGTGTCCACTCGGGTGAACGGTGTCGAAAGCGGGATTCGCGTCGGTCATCGACCGCGGTCGACGATGTCGCCGAACTTCCCGGCCGCCTCCTGCTCGTGCTGTTCCCACATCGCCGCCGAATCGGTCAGCTTGTCAGCCAAATCGGCGTGGTCGGCAGCTTGCTGCTCGTAGCACTGGCGTCGAAGTTCCAGCAGCTCACGGCCCGCGTCACGCAGCTCGCTGAAGATCGGCCCGAGCGAATCGAGGCTCTCTTGGATCGCGGGGTGCGACGACGGGACGGTACGCAGGTACTCCGAGGTGTCCTGGTGGTGCGCGGCAGCCTGACGTAGGTGCGCAGGCACTACATGAATCGAATCTGCCATCCGCTGTCTCCTGTTGACGACCGCCGGCACTGCCGACGAGTTCATTTTTGTCAGGTGGTCGACGAGGTCGCCGGCCGGGTAGGTGTCGGTGGGTCAGGCTTGGCCGGCGTCGCTGGTGCCGCGGTCGCCGCCGGCGGATGCTCCCAGCCTAGGAAGCTCGGCCCGCTCACGGTGGCGATGCGTTGAATTTGGCCGTCGAGCAGCGCCTTGCCGGGGCTGAGGGCCAGCGCGTGACGATCGGTGAACATCCCGATATCGCCCGGCGTCACCTGCAGGGAATCGATGGGGCTCGGGACCGCGGTTCCCGGCGGGGGGATGATCATTCCCTGCTGTTGGAAGGCCTCCGCTATCGGGGTGCCGGCGACGGCGGCCTTGATCGCGGCGGCCAACTGCGGGCTCGCAGCGGTGACCGTTTCACCGTCCGGCAGGGTCACCGGTGTGGGGCCGGCCGTCGGCTCATCCGACGAGCCCGGCTGATCGTCGGTCCCGTCGCCGGCCTCGTTCGAGGCGTCCTGCGCGCCCGGATCCTGGTCTTGGGCGTCGGGCAGTTCGTCGTCGGCCGGTTCTTCCAGAGCCGGGTCGGTCCCGTCGGCACCGCGTAAGCCGGAAAGGCCGCCGGCCCCGTCCCAACCGGCCATGGATCCGGGCACCGAGCCCAGCCCCGGCAGGGACCCGCCACCAAAGGTGGGCATGGCCGGTGCGAACGGCTGTTGCGACGCGGGCGGGATCGCGGCGCCGGCGGTTGGATCCAGGCCGGGAACATCGCCGGGCAGCAGACCATCACCGTCGCCGAATAAGGAGTCCAGCAGCGGATCCCACTCGGCGTCGGGATCGTCGGGCGCTCCCGCCGCCGGCGCATCGCCAACGGCCACCGCCGCCCGCGGTTGTTCGCCGGCAGGCTTCGGGTCGCCCTTGGAGGCGTCGTACAGCGACGTCCAGGCGGCCATCAGCGCTGACTTCGACGTGTCGTCCAGGCTGGCGTTCAGGACGACCTCGCGGATATCGCGGAGCTTGCCGATGAGGAACCGCTGGAAGTCGCGCGCTCCCGCCGGTGTGTCCAGGTCTGACCTGGTCCGTACGGCCGCTTCGGTCTCTTGTTGCAGCCTGGTGAGCGCGTCTCTGCCGTCCACCGCCCGCAGGTGCGCGTTCAGGATGGCCGAGACCACCTGCATGTCCAGTTGGGAGCTGGCCGAGTTCTGTTGTGCCAGAGCGGCTTCGGCGTGTGCGATGGCATCTGCCGCCTCGCCCGATTCGCGATCCGGCGTGGTTTCGGCGGGCGGCCTGCCCACGGGCGGCTCGGGGGTTGCTCCCGCGCCGAAGACGCCTGGGTGCTGTTGGCGGATCTTGCGCAAGATCGCCTCAACCTGGTCGGGCCGGGTGGTCGGGGTGATCACGGCGGTCACTTCAGCAGGCGCCAAGCCCGTCTGCCATGCGTTCGGATCGCCGGTGCGGTCTCGCACGTATTTGACCGCGGCGAGCAGGTCGTCATACGCGGACATCAGCCGGGCGGGCGGCGGCGCAGCCCGCCCGAACGCTGCTGCCGGAAAACACGCGACCCCTCCATGTCGGGCGACGGTACTCACGGGCATGGTCGGTGACAATTCAGTGCGCTGGGCGGTGTGGACTAGTTCCGGTTAGCCGCTTTCGGCGGCGTACTGGTCCCGAAGACTCTGCAGCACAGCCTTTTTCGCCTGCCCGAACTCGCGCGCATCGGCCACGACCGACGCGATCTCGCGTTGCTTGGCCAGCAGGAATTTCTGAAACTCACGCGCCCCCATGGGCGTATCGAGGGCGAGGTCCGCCTGGTGCACGGTCGCGTGGTCGATCTGTTCGGCGATGGAGTCCAGCCGCCTGACGCTCTCGCGCGCCGCATCGTGAGCGCTGGAAAGCACCTCGTTCAGCAAACGGTCGGCTTCGGACGCGGCGCCATGCTGACTCGCCAGTGCCGAGCGCCGCGCCTCGACGGCCTCTAACGAAGGTCCGGGTTGTTCCGGCATCGGCTCACCCTTCTCGTCGTGCCCGCGTCATCGGGCGCTCGTGTTCTGTCATATCGGTCGGCGGATCACAACATTGTTGCCCAGTCGGCTGATTCGCACCGAGGCACCCGAATAGGGCGCCTCCACAACGAGGTTGTTCCCGATGGCCAGCTGCACGTGACCGGCGTGCGGAAACACCAGATCCCCGGGCCGCACTTGCGTGCGGGCCACCGGGATACCGTCGTTGATCTGTTGATAGGTGGTGCGATCCAGGTGAATACCGGCCTGGGCGTAGCTCCACTGGACCAGGCCCGAACAATCGAACTGGTCGGGTCCGGTCGCGCCCCACACGTACGGTCGGCCCAGTCGGGACAATGCCGCACGCACCGCCACCGCCGCTCGGTCGGCCGGCACGCCCCGCAGCCCCGAGATGCCCAGCCGCCGCAGCCGATAGCGCAAAGCGAGCAGTTCCGCGTGGCGCCGTCGCGCGCGCAGGCGGGCCGACACGACGTGGGCCCGCTGCGCCCGTACCCGAGTCGCGCGCCGCCGCAGCGCCTCTCGCTGGGCCAACGGCGTCGACGGCGTCGTGGCGGCATCGGCGAGGGCCGCGTCCAGGACCGTCCTGGTCAGCTCGCGCGCCTGCGCCCGGTCGCGGTGCGCGCCGGCGATGATGTCACCGGCCGCGGCGTCGGTGCCGGCTGCCGCCGTGAGGCGTTGCCGGCTGTGGTCGACCGCGAGTTGGTAACCGCCGTGCGCCATCGTGTTGCCCAACCGGGCGGCGCGCTGCAACACGTTGCGGTAATGCCCGGTCGCCGTATCCAGGGATGACGGCTGGGTACGGCCGGCGAACAGTTGATGGGCCCGGCTCAGCGCCTCGACGTCGGTGTCATTCACGATGTCCCCCGTCGTCGTCCTGGCTCGCACCTTCTGGTTGCGACTCGACGGCGTCGGTGAAGGCACGCACGCGGGGGAGGGCGCCCGGCGGGATCGCTCCCCGGTTGCGGATGTCCCACATCTCGTCGACATCAACGCCGACGAGTGCGGCGATGACGGTCTCCGGCAATGACGACTGCGTGCACGCCCGGTCGAAGCGGGCGCCCAGGCTGTTCGGCATCCGCTTCAACAGCGCTGCGCGGGTCGCCTCCAAGGCCCGCAAATGCTCCATCAACCGGCCGGTCGAGTCGGCCCCGGCACCCACCGCCACCCGCCAGGAGCTGGCGGCCAGCATCTCGGCCTTCACGCATTGCGCGATCACAGACAGAATATACGTCTCATATTCGTTTGATGTTGTCGCAGGCAGTCGATCGATGACGGATTTGAGGGCGTCGAGCTGTGCCTCGGCATAGCCTTCCAGCACTTCCGTGTCGCTGTGGCGGTCGACCACGACCGGCCCGCTGCGCCGCGCGGGCACCGGGGCGGGCGGCTGGGCGGCCATCAAACGCGCCAGCTCGGCCTCCGGATCGGCGGCCACCAGGAGCCGCGAATAGGTGCCCGGTGGCAGGCCAAGGCCGTTCTCGATCTTTTGAACTGTGCTTTTGTGCGGCTTGCGGGCGCCGCGCTCCAAAAAGCTCAGTCCCATGATGCTGACCCCGGTCGCGGCGGCGAGATCGGCTAGTGACCAATCGCGCGATTCACGCAACGCGCGGATAGCCGCACCAGCGGATTCACGGGTCACCGCACGCTCCGGCCATGGGCCGGATATTACACAGGGGCGGTCGGGGTTATCGGTTTATACGTTTCTGTCACGTTTCTCTTGCGTCGCGCGGCATCATTTGTATACGCTTCTGTCTACGTTTCACGCTCGACAAGGAGACCGACATGGGACACCCCTGCGCAGCCAACCCGGAACTTTGGTTCGGCTACCCCGACGACGACGGTGGTGACGGCGCCGCGAAGGCGCGCGCGTACGAGCGGTCGGCCACCGAGGCGCGAATCCAGTGCCTGCGCCGCTGCCCGCTGGCGCAGCAGCGTCGGTGCGCCGCACACGCCATCGCGCACCGCGAGGAGTACGGCGTGTGGGCGGGCGTGAAGCTACCGGGCGGCCAGTACCGCAAGCGGGAACAGCTCGCGCACGCCCACGAGGTCCTGCGACGCATCGCCTCCGGCGAGATCAATGCCCGACAGCTGCCCGAGAACGCGGCGCTGCTGGCACGCCACGAACACGAGGCCGTCGCGGTGCCCGCGGTCGTGCTGCACCTGCCGTTGGCGCAAATCAAACCCCGTTCGGCCGCCTGACAATTCGGCGACAGCCGGGGCAGCAGTTTGCTGAGCCGGTCAATGGGGTAGTCGGGGTCGGCAGAACCAGTCTGTCGACCCAGAGGCGCACCCATGACGTTCGACCTGACCCCGACGGCAGCACAGCACGACCTTGCCAGGCGCACACACGAGTTCGCCGAAGAATGCATCCGTCCGGTAGCGCTTGAGTATGACCAGCGCCAGGAGTTCCCGTGGCCGGTGCTCGAGGAGGCGGCTCGGCGCGGCTTTTACAGCCCGCTGTTTTACCGCGATCTGATCGGTGATCCGACCGGCATCTCCCTACCGATGTTCATGGAGGAGCTGTTTTGGGGTTGTGCCGGGATCGGTTTGGCGATTGTCATGCCGGCGCTGGCACTGTCGGCGATCGGGCAAGCCGCGTCTCCCGAGCAGATGCTGGAGTGGGCGCCCGAATGTTTCGGCACCCCAGGCGATCTCAAGCTCGCGGCACTGGCGATCTCGGAGCCCGAGGGCGGCAGCGATGTGCGCAACCTGCGTACCCACGCGCGTCGCGACGGTGACGACTGGATCATCGACGGCCATAAGATGTGGATCGGCAATGGCGGCATCGCCAACGTGCACGTGGTCAACGCCGTGGTCGACGAGGAGCTCGGCCACCGCGGTCAGGCCTTGTTCGTCGTGCCCGGTGGCACACCGGGCCTGAAGCTGGTGCGAAAGCTGGACAAGTTGGGTTGCCGGGCCTCCCATACCGCCGAGTTGCTCTTCGAAGGTGTGCGCGTTCCCGGAGCGAATCTGCTTGGCGGACAAGAGAAGCTGGAGCACAAGCTCGCTAAGGCCAGGGAGGTGGTGGCTGGCGGCAAGCGGTCCGGTTCGGCGACGCTGGGCACCTTCGAGCAGACCCGGCCCATGGTCGCCGCCCAGGCCATCGGCATCGCGCGTGCGGCACTCGAATACGCCACCACGTACGCCACCGAGCGCGAGGCCTTCGGCGGGCCGATCATCGACAACCAGGGCATCGCCTTCCCGCTGGCGGAGCTGGCCACCCAGATCGACGCCGCGCGGCTGCTGACCTGGCGTGCGTCGTGGATGGCGGCCAACAACGTTCCCTTCGAGCGGGGAGAAGGTTCGATGTCGAAGATGGCCGCCAGCGAAGTCGCGGTGAAGGCCACCGAACGTGCCATCCAGACCATGGGCGGCTGGGGCTACATCACCGACCATCCCGTCGAGAAGTGGTATCGGGATGCCAAGCTGTACACCATCTTTGAAGGCACCAGCGAGATCCAGCGGATGGTCATCTCCAACGCGCTGGGCGCCGCCGTCGGGACCCCGCCGCTGCATGTGGTCCTCGAGCCGTCCGGGGGAGCGCTGAACCGGGTCTTCGGGCGCGGCACCCCGTTGCGGTCACGGGCCGCCGATAGCGCGCTGTCGATGAAGGATCGGGTGCCCGAGCCTGTCATGCGGCTCGCCATGAAGGTGCTGCGGCCCCCGCGCAAGTAGGGACGCCGGGTACGGTCGCGGATGACGGCGCTGCGTGCGGGCCCCGCGACGGAGGATGGACGATGAGCAACCTAGAGGTCGCCCCGGCCGAACTCTCCTGTGCCGCTGCACAACACTCGGACGCCCCCACGATGGTGGAAGTGCTGCATCCGCGCGAAGTGCCGTTGGGCGGCCCGAGGGCGATTCGGGTGCAACGCATGCTTCCGCAACGGCAGCGCTCACTCGTCGGCGCGTGGTGTTTCGTCGACCATTACGGGCCGGTGGCCGCGCGGATGGATGTGCCGCCGCACCCGCACACGGGACTACAAACCGTCAGCTGGTTGTTCAGTGGGGAAGTGGAGCACCGCGACAGCGCCGGCGTACACGCGGCTGTTCGGCCCGGCGAGCTGAACCTGATGACCGCCGGGGCCGGCATTTGTCATTCGGAAGTGTCGGTGGATTCCGGCGCCCCCTTGCACGGTGTCCAGCTCTGGGTCGCGCTGCCCGCCTCCGACCGCGACACCGGGCGAGACTTCGCCCATTACACACCGCCGCCCGTGGCATTGCCGGGCGCGCGGGCGCGCGTCTTTCTCGGTGAGCTGGCCGGAAGCCGTTCGCCGGTACCAACATTCACACCGCTATTGGGCGCCCAGATCGAACTCGACCCCGGGACCACGCTGGACGTTGACGTCGACCCGACCTTCGAGCACGGGGTGCTCTGTGACTTAGGGACCGTGCGCGTGGACGGGACGGCCCTGACGATCGCCGACCTGGCGTATCGAAGCCCCGGGCCGGCGCAGCTGCACATGCACAACGCGGGGGAGGGGCCGGCACGAGTGCTGCTGCTCGGCGGCGCGCCGTTCACCGAAGAGCTGGTGATGTGGTGGAACTTCGTCGGGCGAAGCCACCAGGACATCGCCGAGTACCGCAGATTGTGGGAGGACGCCGACGATCGATTCGGCGCCGTCCAGGGCTACCGGGGAAACGTCGCCCGGCTGCCCGCGCCACCGCTGCCGACCGTTCGGCTCCGGCCACGGCCAGTACCGCAAAGAAAGGGAAACACAGATGACAACCGATAAGACCGGCGCCGAAGCAACGGTGCGCCTGGAGGACGGGAAGTACACGATCGCCGTCGACGGTAAGACGGTCGGGCTGGCCGATTTCGCCGACCGTGGCGATCAGCGCGTCTTCTACCACACCGAAATCGACCCGGCGTACGGCGGACGTGGGCTAGCGACCATCCTGGTCGAGGAGGCGCTCAACGAGGCGCGCGACGAGGGTAAGCGCATTGTTCCGGTGTGCTCGATGATCGGCACGGTGCTCAAGAAGCATCCCGAATTCAATGACATCACCGATCCCGTCACTCCGGAGATCTCCCGGTGGGTGCGCTCATAGCGCTACTTGCGTCGGAGTTCGAGTCAGACCTCACGCGCGATTGAACGGTGAGCCACCAACGCGCTCCTCTGCTGAAGGCCGCAGTCGACCGACACGGATAAATTTCGGACGTTGGAATCGTTCAAAGTCCGCCTTGGCTAGCGATTTCCAGCAGGTCGTCGAACGACTTAAGCATTATGTGGCTGAAAATTGTAGCGTCGCCCACCACCAAAATGGCGCATTCACCATCTAAGCACAGCTCGATATTTCCTTTGTCCAACTCTGACACTTCAACGCCGGCGGCATAACCCAACTTATAGAGGTCGGTGCCTAATGGGCCAGACGCCAAGCCAGAGCGCGCGAGAGTTGCCCAGTCCCACACCAAATACTTCTCTACCAGGTCAAAGCTCGAAAATGTTGCAACGTCTTTGCGCTTATGGCCGCGGTCATCGACCATGTCGATTGCCCAGCAATCGTTGCCATCTCGAATATGGACCGAGTAATCATTCGCCTTGAACGCGATTTTGCAGTCATCACAACTGGACGATGTTGAGACGCCAACCAGCCCGGCTTTGGGCGCCCATTCTGACCAAATTTCTGTCAAACGCGAAAAATCTACCATCTCACCGTATCCGCACCACTACGCCAAAACGTTCCAGCTGTTCCACGGTACCATTTGTGCCATCTGGTTTGATGATTCGATATTGCTGACCTCCACCCGGTTGATGGAACCAGGGCGCTGCCTCCGATCCCTCTATATGCCAGCCAGGAGGCAGCGCAGCCGGATCTTTCACTACGTATTGGTAGAAGGGTTGGGCAGCACTTCCCGGGGGCAGTGAAAGTTCAGCAAAGGGCGTCCCCTCGGGAGCCATGTACGCGCCCCCTGGATTGCCAAATCGGCTGAGGGTGGAGCCTGGGGTGAGGTGGGCGTCGGGAACGACGGTACCGGGGACCGCGTACGGCTTGGTCGGCAACGTGTCGTCGGGATATCGCAGGCGGCCGTCAGGGTGGGTGAATTCCGGGCCAGGCTCAACCGGATGATATCCGTCGAACAAGGGGTGGTCGGGGGCAAGTGGTGGCGGCGGCGGGTGATCCGGCGGCAGCGGCGGTGGGCTGTCGGGCAATACAGGTGCGTGAGGCCCAGCTGGCGCATGTTCGACCGGTGCGTCAGCGGCCGGCGGAGCGTGCTCGACCGGAGGCGGCTCAAGAGGATGCGTGCCGGGGACGGGTTCACCTCCGACCCCAGGTGCACCGTGCGGGGGGAGATCCGCCTCGGCCAGGGCGCCACGCAACTCTGGCCCGGTCATGCCACTGGCCGTCAGACTTTCGGACGTCAGGCCCTCAAACGCTTCTCGACCGAATAGCGCCTTCGCGCCTTGTAAAAGCGCCTCCCCGCCGGCCTTCAGCCCCGGCCCCCCGACCGCCAGGGTGATGGCGGTCCATAGCGGTTCGGGGGTGGCTTCCACTTGCCCGGGATCCGGTGTGCGCATGCCGGTCAACTTGCCGCCGTTGAAGCTGTAGTAGGTGCCGGTGGCCTGGTCAAAGAACTCGCCCGATCCGTTCTTGAGCTGGCCGATTACCTGTACGGGCTGTCCCTTGTCGTTGTAGGTGAACATGAAATGCCCGTCGGGGGTGATGCTCACCGACGCGGGATCGATGCCGGTGTAGTCGGGTATCTTGCGCAGGTCGTCGAGAGCCTTCGCAAGATCGTCCTTGAGCTTGGGCAGCTTGGCATTGGCGGCCTCGGCTTCCGGCGACCCTGGGCCGTGGGTGTACGCGTCGGCCGCGGCCTTATTGAGAGCGTCCCGCGCAGCACGTACCTTGGCCAGCTGGTCCGCCACCGCCTGTTTGGTGACTTGGCGGATCTCCGCCAGCGCGGCTTGTTGGGCGGGAGACGGCGGGGCGACACCGTCAGCGTCGGCGCCGTGGAGGGGCGCGCCGTCATACCCTTCGGCGTGAAGGCTATCCAGCGACTTCTTAAGGCCGTCGGAGTAGCCGTTGCGAATTGACTGCAGTGCGGCGAGCGCCGCCTTGGTGTCCCGGACGGCGTCGTCTTCACACGTGTTGATGAACGCATGCACTGCGTCCTTGTCGGCGGCGGTGAGGCTTTTGTCGTTGTTCAACAGGTTGACGGCCTGCACAACCGAGTCCGAGATGCTCTTCAACTGCGCGTCCAGAGCAGCGATCCGCGCCGCGCCGGCCTTCTGTGCGTCGGCCAACGCCGCGGCGATGTTCTCTAGGTCCGCTCCGATCTTGGGTAGCTGCAACGACTGCGCTCCAAGAGATTTCACCACCCGCTGGACTTCTTCGGAGTCGTTGATCGGATGACCGCCGTCCTGGTGGTTCCAGGCGGCTTCGAAGCGGCTGCGGGCTTGCTGGAAGGCGTTGTCAGACTCCGCGGTGCATCGGCCCGCGCGATGAAAGGCAGCGGCTAGATTCGAGATGTGCAACGGGCTGCCCGCCTGGAGGCTTGCATTAATCGCCCAGGGGTCGCCGCCAGCTTCGGCGACAAGCGCCTTCTCATCTATATAGGGAAGTCCCATGACACCGTCGATGACTCGCTTGCTTTAGGCAGCTCATCGCGGACAGAATTTCCACCCCGTACTGAGCTGTGAATAAGCGTACTAATGCGGACACCGAGGTCAATTCACTACGCGCCGCCGGGGCGCGATACCAGGGAATGTGCCGATAAGCGTTCCGTCCGTACGTTCTTTTCGTGACGGTGGAAGCCGAGATCTAATGAGCCGTTGTCCGCTCCAGCGCGTACAGCGCCATGCGCCGGTTCGGCATGTCGTGTTCACCGAGGAATTCGCAACCCAGAAACTCGCAGAGCCGACGCACCGTCGTGTTGCGATGGTCCGGGTCGAACATAATCCGTTGGCACGCAGGGTCATTGACGATGATGCTGGCGATCACCTTGCGAAGTATCAGAGGGCCCAGGCCGCGGTTCACCATCTCCTCGTCCGCGATCGCCCCGTGCAGCCCCAGATCATGTGGCTGGCTGGGGTAACACCGGGCGATGGAGTCCTTGGCGGCCCGGTAGATCTCCAGGTATGCGCGATCCACACCCTTGATGCTGAGGATGAGCGGCCGCGAGTATGCGCCCTCGACCTGGGCGCGCAGATGGGTACGCCAACGGGCCACCGGCCAGTTGTACTCCCAGGTGGTGGCCAGATGCGGCCGGTTCATCCACTCCGCCACCATTTCCGCGTCCGGACCGTCGGGGTCGGCAACGCGAATCGTGTTGGGCCACGCCAATTCCGGTATCGGCGGGGGAGGAGCCTTGCGGACCGCCTCGCTGATGTCCGTGAGCTCTCGCGGGAGCACAGCCCCCGAGAGGCCGGTCGTCATGAAACCGCCGGCCTCAGGTGGCAAGCTGCCGGCCCACCTCGAGTCGCCGGAGCTTGCCCGAGGAGGTACGCGGCAGCGAGCCGGGAGGCATCAAAACGACGTCGGCCGGGGTCACACCGCACACCGAGATGACCCGCTTGATAACGGCGCTGCGGGTCACATCATGGTCTGAACCCAGGAACTCCGCAGCGATGAGCAACCGGGACTGGGCGGCCCCGGACTCGGACCCGACCGCCACCACTGCGCCTTGCCGCACGCCCTCGACTTGTCCGGCGACCTGTTCGATTTCGGTGGGAAAGATATTGCGGCCGGCGATGGTGATGACCTCCTTGGAACGACCGCAGATCGTCAGCTCGCCGTCCACCAGGTAGCCGATGTCTCCCGTGCGAAACCACTGCGTGTCGAGACCCGCAGGGGAGCCGGCGTCGCCGAAATAGCCGTCCATCATGGAGGTTCCACGGATCTCGACTTCTCCGATCCGATCGTCCGGCGTGTTCTCGGCTGGGCGTATCCGTAGCTCCATGCCAGGGATCGGCCGGCCCAGCAGGGCATACTTCTGGCGGGTCCCGGACTCGGTGCGCTCGTCGATGCGCAACCCCGTTGCGGGTTCGGGCATCGTGACGGCGCAGGTCGACTCGGCCATCCCGTAGGCCGGGGTGGCCGCGGATGCGCGGAAACCGAAGGGCGCCATGGCCGTTGCGAACTGATCGAATCCCGCGCAGTCGACGGGTTCTCCGCCGTTGATCGCAATCCGAAGCGGTCCCAGGTCGACGTCCGACACCCGGCCCGAGAAGCGGCCGAGCGTGGCATACCCGAAGTTCGGTCCGGCGGTGAACGTCGCCGCGCTGGCCGAAAGCCATTCCGCCCAGCGCAGCGGTGCGGCGGAGAACGCGCCCGTCGGCGCCTGCCATAACGGCATCCCCCTCAGCGCGCAGCTGAGCAGGAAGGCCAAGCCCATGTCGTGATAGATCGGCAGCCACGAACAGCCGCGATCCGACGAGCCGTCGAGCTGGAGCCGGTCGGCGATGCCGCGCATGTTGTTCAACACGGCGGCAGGCGATAAGACGGCCGTGCGCGGATCGCCGGTCGAGCCGGCCGTCCCCTGCAGGATCGCGTGATTCGATTCCGCCTGTCCGTGAGGGCTGTTCGATGTTTGGGCGCGGGCGGCCTCGCGGAGGTCGCAGACGGTCAAGGCGGACTCGGCATCGCCGAGAAGGCGCAACGTGGACCCGTGGCTGAGGACCATGCTGACCCCGACTCCGCTGAATCGTGCCAACGTGCTGTGCGCCCAATCGGAAGGATCGGCCCCGCGCCGTGGGCGCGGGAGGATCGATACCGCCGCGCCCGCCAGCCACGCGCCCTGAATGGCGGCGACCAGCTCGACGGTCGGCTCGCCGACCAGCCCCACGGCCCCGACGTGATCCTGCTGCAGCAGCCGCGTAGCAATGCGTTCGGCCATCCCGTGGACTTCGGGCCACGGGTACGCCGTCCATTGGTCGGCCTCTTTGTCCAGGACCACCAAGTCGTGCGGTGACCGGGTCATCGCCTCACGCATCGCGGCGGCAAGGACGTTCATGCGCGGGGTCCCGCGCCGGTCAAATCGTTTGTGACCGTGACGGATTCGCGATTCAGGGGGCGGTCATCATGGCGGATACTGACCAACTGATCTTCGAGGGTGCGGGGCACAGGGGGATTGGAGAAGGTCATATGCGGGGACCATACCGCGCTGATTTAGGTAAGGCTACCCTCACCACAAAGTGTGGGTTGTGTCACCGTCGTCGCCGGCGCCCGCCAGAATGAGCTGCGACCCCGTCGCGACGCTTCCTATTACTCACGGCGACAACGCTTTTACGCCCGGTCGCGTAGCTCCTGCCGGGGTGGCTATTTTGCCCGAATGCCCCGGAGCCGGTCTGAAATGATGGTCTTGTGGCAGACCCCTGCGCCCACTGTGGATTCACCTACGACCTGCGGTGCGCCGTAACCGCCGCCGACGACACGCGCGGCCGCGCGGCCGAAGTTGTTGCGCTTCTGTGTAATAACGGCGTCGACGTGCGGCGGCGTCCGCGGCCGGACGTATGGTCTCCGCTGGAGTACGCGTGTCATCTGCGAGATGTGCTGCTCGTGCAGCGCGAACGGGTGCTTGCAGCCCGGCGCGTCAACGGCGCCGACTGCGCGCCCATGGGTCGCGAGGAGCGCGCGGAGCACGAGGGGTACAACGAGCAGGACCCCACCGCGGTCGCCCGCCAACTCACCGACGCCGCAGCACTATTCGGCAATGTGCTGACGCGGCTCTCCGCCGCGGACTGGGATCGCACGGTCGTCTATCACTATCCCGAGACCAGTGAGCGGTCGTTGCGCTGGGTCGCCGTGCACACCGTGCACGAACTGCAGCACCACCTCCTCGACATCCGGCGCCAATTCTGAGCCCCGGCGGGCAGGAAACCCGCTGGGCCGCCGAATCGCCCGGTTCTACGGTGCAGTAAGGACGCGTTGCGGCGGTACTGGGCCGAGGCGGACCGGTCACGATCTAGCGGCTTTATCAACCGTTTCGTTCGGGGATGTCGGGCAACAGCTCGACATCTGCATAGAGTCCCCAACCCCGGAGTTCTGCCGCGGTTTCACGCACGCAGCGCTTGGCCCAGCGTGGGTTGAGTCGGTTCAGCAGCTCAAACTGCTTTGCCCACAGCAATCTGCGGGAGTCCTGCTGAGGGGCGCTGTGCCGGGCGGCGAAGAATCCGCCGACATCGAAGGCGGCATCTTTGGCGAACCAATAGAGCGCCTCGTCGATGTCACCGACACGGTCGAATTTTTGCCTACCGCGCTCCCAGTAGTCGTAGTGATACCGGCCGTCGTCATCGACGTAGATGTTGCGGTCGTCGTTCTTCAACACGATGCCGACCTCGATTGCTGGAGCGTTCAGCATCGCTGCGAGGCGATTGACCTCGGCCTGCAATCGGGCAATCCTGCCATCGCCCATGGCGCCCGACTTTACGTCGCGCCAGCACATCCACCCCCACGCACGAAAAAAGTCACGACCTCTTGCGAGGCCGTGACTTTTCGTCGAACCGCTCTGTGGGCGAAGGGGGACTTGAACCCCCACGTCCCGAAGGACACTGGCACCTGAAGCCAGCGCGTCTGCCATTCCGCCACTCGCCCGGAAAAACAACCGATGGACCATATCACTCTAATGGCCCGATCCCCGAACCGCCGCAGTGGGCCCGCACAACGTCCCGCGCGCGCACCCGCCCGCCGGGAATGCGCTGAGCTGGGCCGATGCAGTTCTCACGATTTCGAAAGTGCCGCGGCGGCACGCTGTCCCGATACCATGCGGGAGTGATCCAGCACCGGGGTGATTCGTTTGCCGTCCACCGGCAATACCTCATGGCAAGTGCACGCGAACGGTAGGACATGAGTAGCCAACGGGGGCTGGTTGCGCGGATCGAGCGCAAACTCGAGGCGACGGTAGACAATGCCTTCGCCCGGGTATTCGGTGGATCGATCGTTCCGCAAGAGGTCGAAGCCCTGTTATGCCGCGAAGCGCGCGATGGGGTGCAGAAGCTACACGGAAATCGCCTTTTGGCCCCCAACGAATACATCATTACCCTCGGTATGCACGACTTCGAGAAGGTGAGCGCCGATCCGGATCTCACGTCGAGCGCTTTCGCGAGGTACTTGGCTGACTACATCCACGAACAGGGGTGGCAAACGTATGGTGAGGTGGTCGTCCGGTTCGAGCAGTCGACGAACCTGCGCACCGGCCAGTACCGCGCCCGTGGTGCTGTCAACCCTGATGTTCAGCCCCGCCCGACGGTCGACGACCCCGTCCGGCCACAATCAAATAACGCGTTCGGCGAAGAACGAGGAGTAGCAGCAATGACTGACAATTCTGGCTACCGCGGGGCTCAGGGGCCGGGGCGGCCCGGCGACGAGTACTACGACGACCGCTACGGGCGTCCCCAGGACGAGGCGCGCGGTGGCCCGGACCAGCAGGGCGCACCCGACCAGCGGGGTGGATACCCGCCCGAGCAGGGGGGCGGCTATCCACCCCAGCAGGGCTACCCGCCGCCCCGGCATCCCGAGCAGGGCGGCTACCCGGACCAGGGCGGCTACCCCGATCAGGGGCATGGTGGCTACCCGCCTCAGCAGGGTTACCCAGACCAGCGCGGCTACCCCGACCACCAGGGTCAGGGCGGCTATCCCCCTCAGCAGGGTTACCCAGACCAGCGCGGCTACGCCGAACAGGGACAGGGCGGTTACCCGCAGTCCTATGAGCAGCGTCCGCCCGCCCCCGGCGGCTACGGCGGCCAAGGCTACGACCAGGGGTATCGGCAGGGCGGCGGCTACGGCCCGCCCGGCGGTCCGCAGGGCGGCGGTCAGCAGGGCTACGGCGGATACGGCGATTACGGTCGGGGTCCGGCCCGCCAGGACGAGGGCGGCTACGCCCCGCCGGAGCAGCGCCCGGCCTACCCCGAGCAGGGCGGTGGCTACGACCAGGGCTACCAGCAGGGCGGCGGATACGGCCGCCAGGACTACGGCTCGAGCGAGTACACCCAGTACTCCGAACCCGTGCAGGGCGGCACGTACGGCGGTCAGGGCGGCGGCTACCCCGAGGCGGCCAGCCCCGAGTACGAGTACGGCCAACAGGCGGAGTACGGCCAGCCGGCGGAATACGGCCAGCAGGCCGACTATGGGCAGCAGGCCGACTACGGCCAGCCCGCCGACTACGGCCAAGCCGCGGGCGGTTACGGCGGCTACGGCCAGGGCGGCTACGGCGCCGGCGGGACCACGATCACCCTGCAGCTCGACGACGGCAGCGGTCGCACCTATCAGCTTCGCGAGGGCTCCAACATCGTGGGCCGCGGCCAGGACGCTCAGTTCCGGTTGCCCGACACCGGCGTGTCACGCCGTCACCTCGAGATCCGCTGGGACGGACAGGTCGCGCTGCTCTCGGATCTGAATTCGACCAACGGCACCACGGTGAACAACGCACCGATCCAGGAGTGGCAGCTCGCCGACGGCGACGTGATCCGCTTGGGCCATTCGGAGATCATCGTCCGGATCCACTAAGCCACTGGGCTTAACGCTGCCGTGCTTCGCCCCGTGTCGACCGCCGTCCAAGTATCGTGACGTAGCCGATGTGCTCGGAGTCACGGGCACCAGGGATGCGACGTTAGGACGGAAAGGACGCCAGATGCAGGGACTGGTACTGCAGCTGACGCGCGCCGGATTTTTGATGCTGCTGTGGGTATTCATCTGGTCCGTGCTGCGGATCCTTCGGACAGACATCTACGCGCCCACCGGTGCTGTCATGGTGCGACGGGGATTGGCTTTGCGCAGCACGCTGCTACCTTCTCGTCAGCGCCGGCATGCGGCCCGTTATCTGGTGGTCACCGAAGGGGCGCTGGCAGGCGGACGCATCACACTGAGCGGACAGCCGGTACTGATCGGACGGGCCGACGACTCCACGCTGGTGCTCACCGACGACTACGCCTCGACGCGGCACGCCCGGCTGTCTCAGCGCGGCTCGGAGTGGTACGTCGAGGATCTAGGATCGACCAACGGTACTTACCTTGACAGGGCGAAGGTGACGACTGCGGTACGAGTTCCAATCGGAACGCCGATTCGGATCGGCAAAACGGCGATCGAGTTGCGCCCGTGACACTGGTTCTGCGATACGCCGCGCGCAGTGATCGCGGCCTGGTCCGCGCCAACAACGAAGACTCGGTCTATGCCGGCGCGCGACTGCTCGCGCTGGCCGACGGCATGGGTGGTCACGCCGCCGGGGAGGTGGCGTCCCAGCTGGTCATCGCCGCGCTGGCCCACCTCGACGACGACGAGCCGGGCGGCGACCTGCTGGCCAAGCTCGACCATGCGGTCCGCTCCGGCAACGCGGCCATCGCCGCGCAGGTCGAAGCCGAACCAGAGCTGGAGGGGATGGGCACCACCCTCACCGCCATCCTGTTCGCCGGCGACCGCATCGGGTTGGTGCACATCGGCGACTCGCGTGGCTACCTGCTGCGCGACGGTGAGCTCACCCAGATCACCAAGGACGACACGTTCGTCCAGACCTTGGTCGACGAAGGCCGGATCACCCGGGAAGAGGCCCACAGCCACCCGCAGCGGTCGTTGATCATGCGGGCGCTGACCGGTCACGAGGTGGAGCCGACGTTGACCATGCGCGAGGCGCGCGCCGGCGACCGTTATCTGTTGTGCTCCGACGGGTTATCGGATCCAGTCAGCGACGAGACCATCCTCGAGGCGCTGCAGATCCCCGACGTCGCCGAGGCCGCCTACCGCCTCATCGAGTTGGCGTTGCGCGGCGGCGGCCCGGACAACGTGACGGTGGTGGTCGCCGACGTGGTCGACTACGACTACGGGCAGACCCAGCCGATCCTCGCCGGGGCGGTGTCGGGCGACGAGGATCAGATGACCCTGCCCAACACCTCCGCCGGACGCGCCTCGGCGATCCGGCCGCGCGACGAGTCTGCCAAACGCGTTGCGCCGCAACCGGAAACACCGAATCGGCCGCGTTGGTCGCGCCGGAAGATGTTCCTGGCGGTCGGGCTGGCGGTGCTGTTGGTATTCGCCGGCCTCACCGTTGGATGGTGGGTCATCCAGCGCAACTACTACGTCGCGGAATACAGCGGCAAAATCTCCATCGTCCGCGGGATCCAGGGCACCCTGTTGGGCGTCCCGTTGCAGCAGCCCTACCTGGTGGGCTGCCTCAACACCCGCAACGAGCTGTCCCTGGTCAGCTACGGCCAATCCGGCCACTCCAACTGCCAGCTGATGACGCTGCAAGACCTGCGCCGCCCGGGACAGGTGCAGGTGCAAACCGGGCTGCCGGGCGGCAGCCTGGACCAGGCCGAATCGCAACTGCGGCAACTGCTGGCGGAATATCTGCTGCCGATCTGTCCGCCCCCGCGCGCCACGTCGCCGCCCGGATCGCCGGCCCCCCGCAGCGGAACACCAGAATCCGGCACCACCGCATCACCAGCACCGCCGACCTCCAGCTCTTCGAGCGCCAGCCCCCCACCGAGCACGAGCGCCAACGGCCCCGCGAACTCTGCGCCGGCAGGTCCGACGACCACGTCGCAGACAGTCACCGCGCTTCCCGGGCCGCCACTTCAACCAGGCATCGATTGCCGGACGGTGGCATGACGACACAGCTTCAGCCGCCGGTCGCGGTCACCCCCCCGTTGCCCACCCGGCGCAACGCCGAGTTGCTGCTGCTGGGCTTCGCCGCACTGATCACCGTCGCCGCGCTGCTGATAGTCGAAGCCAACCAAGAGCGCGACCTGCACTGGACCGCCATCAGCTACGGGCTGGTGTTCCTTGTCGTCTTCGGGTCCGCACACATGGCCATCCGGCGCTTCGCGCCCTACACCGACCCGCTGCTGTTGCCAATTGTGGCGTTACTCAACGGTCTTGGCCTAGTGATGATTCACCGCCTCGATCTGGTCACCAATCAGCTCAGCGGCCGGCACCACCCCAGCGCGACCCAGCAGATGCTGTGGACCCTGATCGGCGTGGTGACCTTCTCCCTGGTGGTCACGTTCTTGAAGGACCATCGGCAACTGGCGCGCTACGGCTACATCTGCGGACTGGTCGGCCTGATCTTTTTGGTGATCCCCGCCCTGTTGCCGGCATCGCTGTCCGAACAGAACGGCGCCAAGATCTGGATTCGCTTGCCCGGCTTCTCAATTCAGCCCGCCGAGTTCTCCAAGATTCTGCTGCTCATCTTCTTCTCCGCAGTGCTGATCGCCAAGCGCGGCCTGTTCACCAGCGTCGGTAAGCATTTCATGGGTTTGACGCTGCCCCGCCCCCGCGACCTCGCGCCCCTGCTGGCGGCGTGGGTGATCTCCGTCGGCGTGATGGCCTTCGAAAAGGACCTCGGCACTTCGCTATTGCTGTACACGTCGTTTCTGGTGGTGGTGTACCTGGCCACCCAGCGCTTCAGTTGGGTGGGCATCGGCCTGGTCCTGTTCGTCGCGGGAAGCGTTGTCGCGTATTACATTTTCGCCCACGTTCGGGTGCGGGTGCAGATGTGGTGGGACCCGTTCTCCGACCCCGACGGCAGCGGCTACCAGATCGTCCAGTCGCTGTTCAGTTTTGCCACCGGCGGCATCTTCGGCACCGGCCTCGGTAACGGCCAGCCGGACACCGTGCCCGCCGCCTCGACCGACTTCATCATCGCCGCGTTCGGCGAAGAGCTCGGGCTGGTGGGCCTGGCCAGCATTCTGATGCTCTACACCATCGTCATCGTGCGCGGGCTGCGCACGGCCATCGCCACCCGCGACAGCTTCGGCAAGCTGTTGGCCGCAGGTCTGGCGTCGACGCTGGCGCTTCAGCTGTTCATCGTCGTCGGCGGCGTAACCCAGCTCATTCCGCTGACCGGGTTGACCACGCCGTGGATGTCCTACGGCGGCTCGTCCTTACTGGCGAACTACGTGCTGCTGGCAATCCTGGTGCGCATCTCGCACAGCGCCCGTCGTCCCTTGCGCACCCGCGCACGCAACCAGCCGTCGATCGCGGCGGCCGGCACCGAGGTGATCGAGAAAGTATGAACGCCTCCCTGCGCCGGATCTCGGTGACCGTGATGGCGTTGATCGTGTTGCTTCTGATCAACGCCACGATGACGCAGGTCTTCGCCGCCGATTCGCTGCGTGCCGACCCGCGCAACCAGCGGGTCCTACTCGACGAGTATTCACGCCAGCGCGGCCAGATCGTGGCCGGCGGCCAGCTGTTGGCCTACTCGGCCGCCACCGACAACCGCTACCGCTTCCTGCGCGTCTACCCCAACCCCGCGGTGTACGCGCCGGTCACCGGCTTCTACTCGCTGCGCTATTCCAGCACCGGTCTGGAACGCGCCGAGGATCCGCTGCTGAACGGCTCCGACGAGCGGCTGTTCGGGCGCAGGCTGGCCGATTTCTTCACCGGGCGCGATCCACGCGGCGCAAACGTCGACACCACGATCAAGCCGCGGGTCCAGCAGACCGCCTGGGACGCGATGCAACAGGGCTGCGGCGGTCCGCCCTGCAAGGGCGCCGTGGTCGCCCTCGAGCCGTCGACCGGCCGGATCTTGGCGATGGTGTCGTCGCCGTCGTACGACCCCAACCTGCTGTCGTCGCACGATCCCGAGGTGCAGGCGCAGGCCTGGCAGAAGTTGCGGGACGACCCGGACAATCCGCTGGCCAACCGGGCCATCTCGGAGACCTACCCGCCCGGGTCCACCTTCAAAGTGATCACCACCGCGGCCGCGCTGCAGGCCGGTGCCTCCGACACCGAGCAGCTGACCGCCGCCCGTTCGATTCCGCTACCCAACAGCACCGCCACTTTGGAGAACTACGGTGGGGAGTCGTGCGGAAACGAGCCGACGGTGTCGCTGCAGCAGGCGTTCGCCCTGTCCTGCAACACCGCCTTTGTCCAGCTCGGGCTCCTCACCGGATCCGACGCGCTGCGCAACATGGCGCACTCGTTCGGGCTGGACAGCACGCCCAGCGTCATCCCACTGCAGGTCGCGGAGTCGACCATCGGGATCATTCCGGACGCCGCGGCGCTGGGCATGACGAGCATCGGGCAGAAGGATGTCGCTATGACACCCCTGCAAAACGCCGAGATCGCCGCGACCATCGCGAACGATGGGGTGACGATGCAGCCCTACCTGATCGACAGCCTCAAGGGGCCCGACCTGACCACCATCAGCACCACAGCACCCTATGAGCAGCGGCGCGCCGTGTCGCCGCAGGTCGCCGCTAAGCTAACAGAGCTGATGGTCGGCGCCGAGAAGGTCGCACAGCAGAAAGGGGCCATTCCCGGCGTGCAGATCGCATCGAAGACTGGTACCGCAGAGCATGGCAGCGATCCGCGGCACACCCCGCCGCACGCGTGGTACATCGCGTTCGCGCCCGCGCAGACCCCGAAGGTCGCCGTTGCGGTGTTGGTGGAGAATGGCGCCGACCGCCTGTCCGCGACGGGGGGTGCACTCGCCGCGCCGATCGGACGGGCTGTGATCCAGGCTGCGCTACAGGGAGGACCATGAGCCCGCGAGTTGGTGTGACGCTGTCTGGCAGATACCGCCTTCAGCGCCTGATCGCCACCGGCGGCATGGGTCAGGTGTGGGAGGCGGTGGACAGCCGGTTGGGCCGGCGCGTCGCGGTCAAGGTCCTCAAGCAGGAGTTCTCCCAGGACCCGGAGTTCATCGAGCGGTTCCGCGCCGAAGCGCGCACCACCGCCATGCTCAACCACCCCGGCATCGCCGCCGTCCACGACTACGGCGAGAGCCAGCTCGACGGGGAGGGCCGGACCGCCTACCTGGTGATGGAGCTGGTCAACGGTGAGCCGCTGAACTCGGTGCTCAAGCGCACCGGCCGACTGTCGCTGCGGCACGCGCTGGACATGCTCGAGCAGACCGGTCGGGCCCTGCAGGTCGCGCACGCGGCCGGCCTGGTGCACCGCGACGTCAAACCCGGAAACATCCTGATCACCCCCACCGGCCAGGTGAAGATCACCGACTTCGGTATCGCCAAGGCCGTCGACGCCGCACCGGTGACCCAGACCGGGATGGTGATGGGGACCGCCCAGTACATCGCGCCCGAACAGGCCCTGGGTCACGACGCCACCCCGTCCAGCGACGTGTACTCGCTGGGAGTCGTTGGCTACGAGGTTGTTTCGGGCAAGCGGCCGTTCACCGGCGACGGCGCCCTGACCGTGGCGATGAAGCACATCAAGGAACCGCCGCCGCCACTGCCCGCGGAGCTGCCGCCCAACGTGCGCGAACTGATCGAGATCACGCTGGTGAAGAACCCCGCGATGCGCTATCGCAGCGGGGGGCCGTTCGCCGACGCCGTGGCCGCGGTGCGCGCCGGCCGTCGGCCGCCGCGGCCCAGCCAGTCACCGCCTCCGGGCCGCGCATCGCCGGCGGCCATTCCGTCCAGCCCCACCACCCGCGCCGCCGCGGTGTCGCCGGGCCGCAGTGCCGCACCCCGCCGGTCGCGGCCGACCACGGGCGGCCATCGCCCGCCGCCGGCCAGGCGGACCTTCTCGTCGGGCCAGCGGGCCCTGCTGTGGGCCGCCGGGGTGCTCGGCGCGCTCGCGATCATCATCGCGGTGCTCATCGTCATCAACTCGCGGGCGGACCAGCAGCAACAGCCGCCGACCGTGACCGATACCGGAACCCCACCCGCGTCCGCGCCGCCGGCGAGCAAGACGCCGAGCGGTTCGGGGGCACAGCCCGGCATGCGGCTCAATTGGCCGGATAACGGGACAATAGGGACTTCCGGCTTCCACCACGCGCCGGCCCGACACGGAACACCGCAATGACCACGCCGCAGCACCTGTCCGACCGCTATGAACTGGGCGAAATCCTCGGCTTCGGGGGTATGTCCGAGGTTCACCTGGCCCGCGACGTCCGCTTGCATCGCGATGTCGCGGTCAAGGTGCTGCGCGCGGATCTGGCCCGCGACCCCAGCTTCTACCTTCGCTTCCGGCGCGAGGCGCAAAACGCCGCCGCGTTGAATCACCCGTCGATCGTCGCCGTCTACGACACCGGCGAGGCCGAGACGCCCACCGGGCCGCTGCCCTACATCGTGATGGAGTACGTCGACGGCGTCACCCTGCGCGACATCGTGCACACCGATGGGCCGCTGCCGCCGCGGCGGGCCATCGAGATCATCGCCGACGCGTGCCAGGCGCTGAACTTCAGCCACCAGAACGGCATCATCCACCGCGACGTCAAGCCGGCCAACATCATGATCAGCACCACCAACGCGGTCAAGGTGATGGACTTCGGCATCGCCCGCGCGATCGCCGACAGCGGCAACAGCGTCACCCAGACCGCCGCGGTGATCGGAACCGCGCAGTACCTGTCCCCCGAACAGGCCCGCGGCGATACGGTCGACGCGCGTTCCGACGTGTACTCCCTGGGTTGCGTGCTCTACGAAATCCTCACGGGTGAACCGCCTTTCACCGGCGACTCACCCGTTGCCGTTGCGTACCAACATGTTCGGGAAGACCCGGTCCCCCCCTCGCAGCGGCACGACGGCATCTCCGCCGACCTCGACGCCGTGGTGCTCAAGGCGCTGGCCAAGAATCCCGACAACCGCTATCAGACGGCGGCGGAGATGCGGGCCGATCTGATCCGGGTGCACAACGGCGAGAGGCCCGAAGCTCCCAAGGTGCTCACCGACGCCGACCGCAGCTCGCTGCTGTCCTCGGGGCCCGCCGGCGGCGGCCCGACGCGCACCGACCCGCTGCCGCGTCAGGTTCTCGCCGACGCGGGCGAGGACCGCAGCGTCGGTTCGGTCGGCCGCTGGATTGTCGCGGTGGCCGCGTTGGCCGTCCTGACGATCGTTGTCGTCATTGCTTTCAACACCTTTGGGGGCAGCGCCCGGGACGTGCAGGTGCCCGACGTGCGTGGGCAGGTGTCCGCCGATGCCATCGCGGCGCTGCAGAACCGGGGGTTCAAGACCCGCACATTGCAGAAGCCGGATTCGACGATCCCGCCCGATCACGTCATCGGTACCGACCCGGGCGCCAACGCGTCGGTCAATGCGGGCGACGAGATCACCATCAATGTCTCCACCGGCCCCGAACAGCGCGAGGTGCCCGACGTGTCCTCGCTGAGCTACGCCGACGCGGTCGCCAAGCTGAAGGCCGCGGGCTTCAGCAAGTTCAAGCAGGCCAACTCGCCGTCGACCCCGGAATTGCTGGGCAAGGTGATCGGGACCAACCCGCCGGCCAACCAGACGTCGGCGATCACCAATGTCGTCACCCTCATCGTCGGCTCCGGGCCCGAGACAAAGCAGGTCCCCGACATCGCCGGCCAGACCGTGGACATCGCGCAGAAGAACCTGACCGTCTACGGCTTCAGCAAGGTCACCCAGGTGCAGGTGGACAGTACTCGCCCGGCCGGCGAGGTGATCGGCACCAATCCGCCCAAGGGCCAGATGATTCCGGTGGACTCGGTGATCGAGCTGCAGGTGTCCAAGGGCAACCAGTTCGTCATGCCCGACCTGTCCGGCATGTTCTGGACGGACGCCGAACCGCGGCTACGGGCGCTGGGCTGGACGGGCATCCTGGACAAGGGCGCCGACGTCGACGCCGGCAGCTCCCAATCGCATCGGGTGGTGTATCAGAACCCGCCGGCGGGCGCCGGGGTCAACCGCGACGGCATCATCACGCTGAAGTTCGGTCAGTAGCCGTCGGATCGGCCGGGAAATACGGCCGCACCGCGGCGTGCACGTCATTCTCGAGCCGGCGCACCAACGTGTCGTCGCGCTCCCACCCGCAATCGGCGAGCCAGTTCGCCAGCATGCGGTGGCCGCCCTCGGTGAGGATCGACTCCGGGTGGAACTGGACGCCGTGGATCGGTAGATCGGTGTGCCGCACGCCCATGATCACGCCGCTCGGGGTGTGGGCCGTAACCTGCAGCACCGGCGGCAGCGACTCGGGCAGGATGGTCAGCGAGTGGTAGCGGGTTGCGGTGAACGGATCCGGAAGACCTTGCAGCACACCGGCATTGGTGTGATGGACGCTGCTGGTCTTACCGTGCAGCAGTTCGGGGGCGCGGTCGACGGTGGCGCCGAATGCGACGCCGATGGCCTGGTGCCCCAGGCAGACCCCGAGCAGCGGCGTCCGCTCGGCGGCACAGGCACGAACCATCGGAATCGAGGCGCCCGCGCGTTCCGGGGTGCCCGGCCCCGGACTGAGCAGCACCCCGTCGAACTGCCGGGCGACGGCGGCCTGATCGGCGAGCCGGGTGTCGTCGTTGCGCCAGACTTCGGCGTCCACACCCAGCTGACCGAGGTACTGCACCAGGTTGAACACGAAGCTGTCGTAGTTGTCGACAACCAAGATCCGCATCGTGTCAGGTTACCGTCCGCGGCCGCCGGTGTAGCTGGTCAGTGGACGTCAGTAGCCGATGGGGCCGTTGGGCTGCGCGAAATGCAGCCGGTCGGGCTCGGCATGACCGACGACCTGCACGTCGGACTTCACCTGTTCGTCGTAGCCGAGGCCGAAGCGGACCACGTATTGCTTGTACAGGAGCACCAGCGGAGCGGCTGCCAGGGCGGCTTGCATGGCCGCCGCGTTGCCGATCGCCGTGATCGTGTACGGCGGGCTGTAGGTCCGCCCGTTGAGCAGCAGCGTGTTGCCGACGCAGCGCGGCACCGACGTGGCGATGATCCGCTGGTCTTGCATCTGGATCGCCTCGGCGCCGGCGCTCCACAGCGCGTTGAGCACGGCCTCGATGTCTTGCTGATGCACCACCAGGTCGTCGGGGGAGGCGTCGCGCGGGAAGCGACCGTTGGCGTCGCGCTGGGCGTCGGCCAGCGTGACCACCAGGCCCGGCCCGTGCACCGGGCTCATCCCCGCCTCGCCCGCGAGTTGCGTGGAACGCCGCAGCATGGCCGACAGTGCGGCGTCCGAGGAGCGGCCGTGCGCGGCATCGATCTTGGCGGTCAGTTGCTCGCGTTGGGCGCTGAGACGGTTCACCGACGACTGCGTCTCACGGACCAGGTCCACCAGGCGCGGGGCGTCGCTGCGGCGGATTTCGGCGCCGCCGGAGACTCCGTGGGTTGCGGCGAGCAACAGGCCGGCCAGCAGACACACCACCGGGACGCCGAAGCGCCATGGCGACCGGCGCGTCTGGATCATCGAGTCTCCATTTCCTGGTCACCGTCCCAGGTGAGTTAGTCTCGTAGCCAAGCTATGGGTGCGACTGCACTGTTTATCGTTGCACCCCGTCCCGCTCACCGTGTCGTTGAGGTAATCCGCGAGGTAATCATGCCCAAGTCCAAGGTCCGCAAGAAGAACGACTTCACCGTCGGCGCGGTCAGCCGCACGCCGGTGAAAGTCAAGGTCGGGCCGTCGAGCGTGTGGTTCGTCGCGCTGTTCATCGGTCTCATGCTGATCGGCCTCGTCTGGCTGATGGTGTTCCAGCTGGCCGCCGTCGGGAGCCAGGCCCCGGCCGCCCTGAACTGGATGGCGCAACTGGGTCCGTGGAACTATGCGATCGCGTTCGCTTTCATGATCACCGGTTTGTTGCTCACGATGCGCTGGCACTGAGCGGGATGGTCGGTGTAATGAATTCATTTCCGGGTTGATTTGGTACGGCGTCAGCAACTTTCCGGCCACCCAATCACACGCGTGTGATTTATCCCCACTGTTGATAGCTGATGTGGATAACTGCATAGCCGGTGGTGGGAGGGGTTAAGGACCGCATGCAGCAAACACAATGGCAGCCGCACACGGCGGGAATCGCTGGTTGTGGAGCCGCGGGCGTTTTGATGGCTATCGCGGCTGTGACCGTGGTCACAGACCCGCCCGGGCGGATTCTGGCGGGCGTTGCCGCGGCGGGTCTGCTCTTGTTTGCCGGCGTGTCGTGGCACGCGCGTCCCAAGCTGGCAATCACAACCGGCGGGCTGATGCTGCGCGGCTGGTTCCGAACGCAGGTATTGCAGCATTCCGACATCAAGATCATCCGCATCATGGAGTTCCGCCGCTACGGGCGCAAGGTGCGGTTACTCGAGGTCGAGACCGCCGACGGCGACCTGGTGCTGTTCTCCCGATGGGACCTCGGGACGGACCCGGTGGAGGTGCTCGACGCGCTCACCGAAGCCGGCTACGCGGGCCGCCAGCAGCCCTGAGCGGCCCGCGGCTGGTGCCGGGTTCAGGAGATGGTGATCGACTCGATGACGACCGGCTCGGTCGGACGGTCGTTGCCGTCGGTGCTCGTCGTGGAGATGGCGTCGACGACCTTTTGCGACTCCGGATCGGTCACTTCGCCGAAGATCGTGTGGCGCCGGTTCAGGTGCGGGGTCTGCCCGACGGTGATGAAGAACTGCGAGCCGTTGGTGCCGGGGCCCGCGTTGGCCATCGCCAGCAGGTAGGGCTTGTCGAATTGCAGTTCGGGGTGGAACTCGTCGGCGAACTTGTAACCCGGGCCGCCGCGACCGGTTCCGGTCGGGTCGCCACCCTGAATCATGAAGCCCCGGATCACCCGGTGGAAGACCGCGCCGTCATAGAAGGGGCCCGAAGAGCCTCCCGATGCGTTCTGCGTCGAGTACTCCTTGGTGCCCTGCGCCAGGCCAACGAAGTTGGCGACGGTCTTGGGCGCGTGGTTTCCGAAGAGGGCGACCTTGATGTCGCCGCGGTTGGTGTGGAGCGTCGCGGTAGCAGTCTGAAAGGGGCTGTTGGTCACGGCATGAGAGTCTGCCACTACGGGTGGGCGTTGCCGCACGCGGTGTCACCCAACGCGGACCGTCATCGAAATCGCCGCGCGCACGCACGACCGACGACGACGTCCCTATGCTGGCAGTCTGTTCAGTTACCCGGTCGGTGTCACGGCCGGCTCGTTCCACGGGACAGAAAGGCGACAGATGAGCGCGAAGGCGGATTCCCGGCTGACGCCGCGGCAGCGATTGGCCCGCGGCCTGAGCTATTCGGCGCAGGGACCGGTAGACCTCACCCGTGGGGTGGTCGGCCTGAGTGTCCAGTCCGCGCAGTCGACCGCGGCGCAGCTGCGCCGCCGGTATCAAGAGGGGCGGCTGGCCCGGGACCTCGCCGCGGCCCAGGAGACCCTTGCCCAGGAGCTGGCCGCCGCACAGGAAGTGGTGACGAGCCTGCCCCAGGCCCTGCAGGACGCACGGCGCGCGCAGCGTCGTGGCAAGCGCCCCTTGGTCTTGGCGGGCGTCGCCGTCGCCGTCCTCGCCGGCGGCGCCGCGGCGTTCAGCATCATCCGGCGCTCGGTGCGGGCGAAGCCCCAGGATCCCCAGTCGCGGCCGCCCAGCGTCGAGGTGCAGCCGCGGCCCTAGATCACCGCACAGCCAGCTGAAGCCGTTCGCGGCGACGGACCAGGACGCTCGGCAGCCATTCGCCGACGTCGGTCGCATCGATCCATGAAGTGCGCTCGAGCAGCATCCGCAGCACGATGTGGGCCTCCAAGCGGGCCAGCGCGGCACCCACGCAGAAATGCACGCCCTTACCGAAACTCACGTGGCCCTTGGCGGACGCGCGATCGAGCCGAAACTCGTTCGGATCCACGAAGTGGGTCGGGTCGCGGTTCGCCGCTCCCCACATCAGTAACAAGTGCGCGCCGGCCGGCACCTCGACCCCACCCAGCGTGGTGTCGCGCCACACGTGGCGGTAATGGCCGCGAAACGGCGACTCAAAGCGCAGCGTCTCTTCGATGAAACTACTTAGCAATTGCGGGTTTTCGCGAAGTTGTTGTTGGATCCCGGGGCGATCGGCAAGGATCCAGGCCGCGCTGCCCAGCAGCGACGCCGTCGATTCTCCCGCGGCACTGAAGAGGGTGAGCATGATGCCGAGCGCTGGCAGCTGTTCAAGTTCACCCGATGTGCAGCGCGCTGCCAGATCGGCGATCAGACCGTCTTCACTGTTGTCGCTTGACTTTTCGAAGTGCTCGAGGACATAGCCGGAGAGTTCCATTGCGGCGACTCCGGCCGCTGTGAGCTGGTCGGGTGTGACGATCCCGTCGAGCAAGGTGGTGGTGGCGTAGCCGAGCCGAATGAGCCTGTCGACATCATCGTCGGGCAGACCCAACAGCTTGCAGACCACCATCATCGGCAACCGGTTGGCGACCGCGCTCATCCACTCGATCTGACCATCGCGCAGGTTCTCCTCCCAGAGAAGGTCCGCGGTCTGTGCGGCGAATTCTTCAATGATCCGAACGCGTTTGGCCGACAAATGGGGTAGCAGGATCTTCCGGTGCATCGCATGAATCGGGTCGTCCGCGGTGGCCAATGTATGCATCGAGGCTCCCGGCGGTCCCATATCGAACGGTGTAACGCTGCCGTCCGCGTGAAACACCATGGTCGCCGTGAGGTTCGACGAAAAGTCTCCTACCCGATCGACGGCCTCAAGAACCGCGTCCCAACCGCATACCGCGTAAAAGACGGAGTCGCCGATGCGGTGCACCGGCGCCTCGGCGCGCATCCGGTCATACAGCGGGTACGGGTCCTGGATCGCCTCGCTGCCGAAGAATCGGATCGCCTTGTCCAACACGGCCATGCGTTTCAGGCTCGATGCAGCTCACCGGCGGGTCAATGGCATGCGGGAAAGTTGAGGAACGTTCGCGGCTCGCGGCCGAACGCCGCTGGCGGCGCCCACCAGTCGCCAGCAGCAACTTCGGCTGAGAAATCTGCGTAGTGAATTCTCGGCCTGAGAAAAGCGTTTCCGTAGCCCGCAGGCGGTGCAGCATGGACGGATGACTGGGAGTGATTGGTTGGTGGGCCGCGACCGCGGTAGCGAAGCCGCCGAACGGATCTATACCGCGGCGGCCGACCTCATCGCCCGCCGGGGATACGAGGATTTCTCGATCGAAGCCCTGGCCGCCCGGGTGCATTGCTCACCGGCGACGATCTATCGCCATGCCGGCGGCAAGGCGACGATCCGCGACGCCGTGATCCGCATCCAGGCCGCCCGCATCGTGGACACCACCCGTGACGCCATCGAGGACCTTCGAGGCCCCCAGCGGGTCGTGACCGCCACCATCATGGCGCTCGAACGGCTGCGCTCCGATCCGCTGGCCCAGCTCATGCGCTCTATCCACGCCGCCCCGGTCAGCGATTGGGTCATCAACTCACCGATCGTGACGGCCCTGGCCGCCGAGATGCTGGGGCCCGGGCACGACGATCCGCTGGCGGCGCAGTGGCTGATCCGCGTTTTCCTGGCGCTGTGGGGCTGGCCGCTCAAAGATGCCGCCGCCGAGCGGGCCCTGGTGGAACGCTTTCTCGGCTCGTCCTACGCGGGAGCCGGGGAAGGGGCGTGACTTGTGGAGCCTAGGGGAATCGAACCCCTGACACCCGCCTTGCAAAGGCGGTGCTCTACCAACTGAGCTAAGGCCCCTCATCGTGACTGGGTGGTTGACCTTGGTCATCCACAGCCACGTGCCAGACCTCGACTCCGCGTCGGGACCACGCCACCGCTGCCAATACGGCGATAAGTCCCAGCGGCAGTGCGAGTCTTACGCAACGTCTTGACGGGCACATGGTTGTGGGCCTAGGAGGACTCGAACCTCCGACCTCTTCGTTATCAGCGAAGCGCTCTAACCGCCTGAGCTATAGGCCCGTACTCGCGTACGGCCGAGCGACGAGATTACCGCACTCCCCGCCCGACTCCCAAAAACGCAGCGTCCACTGCTAGTCCCGATCCGCCAACGTCACCTCGACACCGCCGATCAGATCGGTGGTCAGGTTGTAGACGAAAGCAGCGATGGTGGCCATCGCGGTCAGCAACACGATGTTGACCAGCCCGATCAGGACCGCGCCGCCGAAAATCGTGCCGCTGGACACCAGTTCGCCGCTGCTGCCGCTGGTGTTGTTGAGCAGGTCACCGACGTTGCTGTTCAACTTCGACCACACGCCCATGCCGCCGAGCACCAGGTAGAGGAACGCGACGGCGATCATCCAGACGAAGAACAGCGCCACCGAGAGCAGCAGCGACACCTTCAGGGTGCTCCACGGATCGATGCGGCGGATCTGCATGCTGGCCCGCACCGGGCCCCGCGTTCGCCGTGACACTTGCACCCGGTTGTCCCGGTTATCCCGGCCTTCCCGGCTTTCGGCGGTGGCCGACCGTCCGGACCCCGACGCGCTCGGCGACTCGGCGGGGCGCTCGGGCGCGGGTTTGCGGTGCGGGCCGCGCGGCACTCCACCGGACAGGTCCGGCAACTCGCTCGCGTAGGCCTCGGTCGCAGAGGTCTCGGCGCGGGCGGGCGCGGGCTCAGGCTCCTTGGCGTGCGCCGGAGCGCCGGGCGCCGCGGTGCCGGAGATGAAGCGGTTCAGCCGGGCCTCGACGCCGCCGGCCTGGCCCGAGGGCCGCTTCTCGGTGGGCGGTTCGTTATGCCGAGGACCCGGCTGCTGGGGTCGGGTGCCGCCGCGCTGCCACGGTGGCCCGTCCCCACCGTCTTGGGCGCGGCCACCCGGTGCCGGTGGCGCCGCGCGGCGCACACCGGCTCGCTCAACCGAACCATCCCCGTTGGGGGCATCCCCCTTTTTGGGGGCGCCCGGCTCGTTCGGTGAGGTCACCCCGACTCCTTAGGTCTCCTACTCGGCCCGCCACGCGGCCCGACCGTCATCGGGCTGAGTCTAGTGGCTCGCTACCGACTAGCTGTCCGACTCCGTGGCACCGTCGATTTCCTCGACGACTTCGTCCGCGTTCGCCTCGGCGTTGCGGGCGATGGCCAGCAGCGTGTTCTCTTCACCGAGGTTCATCAGGCGCACGCCCTTGGTCTGCCGTCCCGCCTTGCGGACCTGGCCCGCTGCGGTGCGGATGACGCCGCCTCCCGAGGTGATCGCGTACAGCTCGCTGTCCTCATCGACAATCAACGCACCAACCAGCCTGCCACGCCGGCGGTCGTACATCACCGTCAGGACGCCCTTGCCGCCGCGGCCCTGCACCGGATATTCCTCGATCGCGGTGCGCTTGGCATACCCACCAGACGTTGCCACCAGCAGATAGGTTCCCTCGCGGACCACGTTGAGCGACAACAGGTAGTCGTCAGCGTTGAACCGCATGCCCTGCACACCCGAGGTGGCTCGGCCCATCGGCCGCAGCGCATCGTCGGTCGCCGAGAACCGGATGGACTGGCCGTTGGCCGAGACCAACAGCAGGTCCTCGTCGGCGGAGCAGAGCACCGCGCCGACGAGCTCGTCGTTGTCGCGCAGGTTGATCGCCACGATTCCGCCCGAGCGGTTGGAGTCGAAGTCGGTCAGCTTGGTCTTCTTCACCAGCCCGTTGCGGGTGGCCAGCACCAGGTACGGGGCATCCTCGTAACCGCGGATCTGGATGACCTGGGCGATGCGCTCCTCGGGTTGGAACGCCAGCAGGTTGGCGACGTGCTGACCGCGCGCCGTTCGCGACGCCTCCGGCAGTTCGTACGCCTTGGCCCGGTAGACCCGGCCCTGGGTGGTGAAAAACAGGATCCAGTCGTGCGTGGAGCACACGAAGAAGTGCCGCACGATGTCGTCCTGCTTCAGGCCGGCGCCCTGCACACCCTTGCCGCCGCGTTTCTGACTGCGGTACAGGTCGGTCTTGGTGCGTTTGGCGTAACCGGTCTCGGTGATGGTGACGACGACGTCCTCGCGGGCGATCAGGTCCTCGTCGTTGACGTCGCCGTCGGCGGCGATGATCCGGGTCCGGCGCTCGTCGCCGTGCTTGTCGACGATCTCGGCGAGCTCGTCGTGCACGATGCGGCGCTGCCGCTCCGGCTTGGCCAGGATGTCTTCCAGGTCCGCGATCTCGGCTTCGATCTTGGCCAGGTCGTCGACGATGCGCTGGCGCTCCAGGGCGGCCAGCCGGCGCAGCTGCATGTCCAGGATCGCCTGGGCCTGGATTTCGTCGATGTCCAGCAGCTCGATCAGGCCGGCCCGGGCGATCTCCACGGTCTCCGACGCGCGGATCAGGGCGATCACCTCGTCGAGCGCGTCGAGCGCTTTGACCAGACCGCGCAAGATGTGCGCGCGCTCGTTGGCCTTGCGCAACCGGTAGGTGGTGCGCCGGACGATCACGTCGAGTTGATGCGCGACGTAGTGGCGGATCATCTGGTCGAGGCGCAGCGTGCGCGGCACCCCGTCGACGATCGACAACATGTTCGCCCCGAAGCTGGTCTGCAGCTGGGTGTGCTTGTAGAGGTTGTTCAGCACCACCTTGGCGACGGCGTCGCGCTTGATCTCCACCACGATGCGCAGGCCGACGCGGTCGCTTGACTGGTCTTCGATGTTGGAGATGCCGGCCAACTTGCCGTCGCGCACCTGCTCGGCGATCGAGGTGATGAAGTTGTCGTGGTTCACCTGGTAGGGCAACTCGGTGATCACCAGCGAGGTGCGGCCGCGTGAATCCTCTTCTACCTCAACGACTCCGCGCATCCGGATCGACCCGCGGCCGGTGGTGTACGCATCGTGGATGCCTTGTGATCCGACGATCAGACCGTGGGTGGGGAAGTCCGGACCCTTGACCCGCTCGCAGACCGCGGCCAGCGTCGCCTCTTCGTCGGCTTCGTGATTGTCCAGGCACCAGTAGACGGCTTCGGCCAGCTCGCGCAGGTTGTGCGGGGGGATGTTGGTCGCCATGCCCACGGCGATACCGCCCGAGCCGTTGGCCAGCAGGTTGGGGAACCGGCTCGGCAGCACGGTCGGCTCCTGCACACGACCGTCGTAGTTGGGAATGAAATCGACTGTCTCCTCGTCGATTTCGCGCAGCATCTCCATCGCGAGCGGGGTCAGTCGCGCCTCGGTGTACCGCATGGCGGCCGGCGGGTCGTTGCCGGGCGAGCCGAAGTTGCCCTGGCCGTCGACGAGCGGATAGCGCAGCGACCACGGCTGCGCCATGCGCACCAGCGTGTCGTAGATCGACGCGTCGCCGTGCGGGTGGTAGTTACCCATCGTCTCGGCGACCGACCGCGCCGACTTCGCGTGGCTGCGATCCGGGCGGAACCCGGAGTCGTACATCGCGTAGAGCACGCGCCGGTGCACCGGCTTGAGACCGTCGCGCACCTCGGGCAGCGCACGCCCGACGATCACGCTCATCGCGTAATCGATGTAGCTGCGCTGCATCTCCTGCTGGATGTCGACTGGTTGAATCCGGTCGACGGAGTCGTCGCCAGGCGGCAGCGTGGTGTCAGTCATGAATTCCTCGTTGGTCGGTCAACGGTGGCCGGTCTGAATCGCTCAGCCGTCTAGACATCTAAGAAGCGAACGTCCTTGGCATTACGGGTGATAAAGCTGCGGCGCGCATCGACGTCCTCGCCCATCAGAATGGAGAACAGCTCGTCGGCGGCCGCGGCGTCGTCGAGCGTGACTTGGCGCAGCACTCGGACGCTGGGATCCATTGTGGTTTCCCACAATTCCTTGGCGTCCATTTCGCCAAGACCCTTGTAACGCTGGATACCGTCGTCCTTGTTGATCTTCTTGCCCGCCTTCTGGCCGGCCTCCAGCAAGCCGTCGCGCTCGCGGTCGGAGTAGGCGAATTCGGGATCGCTGCGTTGCCATTTCAGCTTGTACAGCGGCGGCTGCGCCAAGAACACGTGCCCGTGTTCGATCAGCGGTCGCATGAAACGGAACAGCAGCGTCAGCAGCAATGTCGAGATGTGCTGACCGTCGACATCCGCGTCGGCCATCAGCACGATCTTGTGGTAGCGCAGCTTGGCGATGTCGAACTCGTCGTGGATGCCGGTGCCCAGCGCGGTGATGATCGCCTGGACCTCGGTGTTCTTCAGAACCCGGTCAATGCGGGCCTTTTCGACGTTGATGATCTTGCCGCGCAGCGGCAGGATGGCCTGGAACATCGAGTCGCGGCCGCTCTTGGCCGAGCCGCCCGCCGAGTCGCCCTCCACCACATACAGTTCCGACTTGCGTGGATCGGTGGAGCGGCAGTCGGCGAGCTTGCCGGGCAGCCCGCCGAGATCCGTTGCGCTCTTGCGGCGCACCAACTCTCGTGCTTTGCGGGCGGCGATGCGGGCCTGCGCCGACGACACCGCCTTGTTGACCACGACCTTGGCGTCCGCGGGGTTGGCTTCGAACCAGTGCGTGAGTTGCTCGTTGCAGACCTTCTGCACGAAGGACTTCACCTCGGTGTTGCCCAGCTTGGTCTTGGTCTGCCCCTCGAACTGCGGCTCGCTGACCTTGACCGAGATCACCGCGGCCAGGCCTTCGCGGATGTCATCGCCGGTGAGGTTGGGGTCCTTGTCCTTGAGCAGCTTCTTGTCTTTGGCGTACTTGTTGACCACTGTCGTCAGCGCGCTGCGGAAGCCCTCCTCGTGCGTGCCGCCCTCGTGGGTGTTGATGGTGTTGGCGAAGGTGTGCACCGACTCCGAGTAGCCGCCGTTCCACTGCATCGCGATCTCGACCTCGTGGCCGGGACCCTTGCCGTCGAAGTCGATGATGCTCTGCTGGATCGGGCTCTTGGTGCGGTTGATGTGTTTGACGAAGTCGACCAGGCCACCGGGGTAGTGGAAGGTGCGGTGCTTAACCTTATGTGGCGCAGTGGATTCCGCGGCCTTCTCCTCCGCCGACTTGGGCGCTTCGGCGGTGTCGCTGACGACCTCGTCGACCACCTCTTCGTTGCTCACCCGTTCGTCGGTGAGGTTGATGGTCAAACCCTTGTTGAGGAAGGCCATTTCCTGCAGCCGGCGCGCCACCGTCTCGAAGTCGTATTCGGTGGTCTCGAAGATTTCCGGGTCGGCCCAGAACCGGATCGTGGTGCCGGTGCGCTTGGTCGCCTCGCCCTGTTTGAGGGTGCCGGGGACCGCGCGGTCGTAATACTGCGACCATTCGTGGCCGTCGCGGGCGATGTCGACCTCGAGCCGGGTCGAGAGCGCGTTGACCACCGACACACCGACGCCGTGCAGACCACCACTGACGTTGTAGCCGCTGTTCTCGCCGCCGAATTTGCCGCCCGCATGCAGCTGCGTCATCACGACGTCGACGGTGGGGGCACCGGTGGCGTGCATCGCGACCGGAATACCGCGCCCGTTGTCGGAGACCTCTACGCTGCCGTCGTCGAGAATCCGGACGTCGACCTTGTCGGCGTAGCCGGCCATCGCCTCGTCGACCGAGTTGTCCACCACCTCCCAGATGAGGTGGTGCAGACCACGCTCACCCGTGGACCCGATGTACATACCGGGGCGTTTGCGGACGGCCTCGAGGCCCTCGAGCACGGTGATCGCTGAAGCGCCGTAATCGTCTTGTGCCTTCTTCTTCTGGGCAGCCACGGTCGGAATGCTCTCCTTGGGGTTTCATGCGGGCGGTTCCAGTCACCGCAACAGTCGCATCCTGCCAGTCTAGCGTGAACAGGCATCCGCACCGATTTTCTGGCCGCGTTTCTACCCAGCTAACCGCGCCGTGCGCACGATTTCTTTATTCTCGCCGCGTCCCGACGTGCGTCGAGGGGGTCCGCGTCGTCCTGGCGGATTTCAGCGGCCTGTGGACGAAGCGTGATCTGGGGATGCGGGGTCGCCGCCAACCTCCCTAGCCGTACGTGTCGCGCGGCCCTCGTCCAGCGATGTGACGCGGCCCCTTGCGCCAGGAGGGCGCTGCCGGGCCGGTGATCTTCAACGACGTCACCACGCCGTTGCCGACGGCGGCGGCGATCTTGGCCAATAACTGCGATTGAATCATTCGCAGCTGGGTCGCCCACGCCGTCGATTCGGCGGCCACGCTCAGCACACCGTCGTTCAGCGCGGTCGGCACCGCGTGGTCGGCGATCTGATGGCCGACGACGGTCGCCCAGTTGCCCAGCACCGTGCCCTCGGCGACCTGCGCGGACCACCCACGTTTTCTCGCCAGGTCGCGCGCCAGGCTACCCAGCGGCTGCGGGTCGCGTGCGTCAGGTCCCGGCCCCGACCAACTGCGCCGCTGACCCGCGACCCGGCGCGGGGCGGGGGCCGCCGCCCGGCCGCGGCCGGCGTCTTTACCCTGAGCCCGCGCCGCGGCCCGGGCCTCCTCGAGGGTGCGGCGGACCAGATCGATGCCACTCAGGGCATTCGACGGGGCCCGGGGTCCCTCATCAGCACCGGTCATGAGTGCATCTCCGACACCCGGCCCGAGTCGCTGTCACGCAAATCGACGTGCACCTGGCGGGCGTCCCAGCCGGCCGGGATATCTTCCAGCACCGCCGCGGTGACCAGCACCTGTTCGGCGGATTCGGCGACCGTGGCCAGCGCGCGGCGCCGGGCGGCGTCGAGTTCGGCGAAGACGTCGTCGAGCAACAACACGGGTTCGCTTTCTTCGGCCCTCAGCAATTCGTATGCGGCCAGCCGCAGCGACAACGCTAATGACCACGATTCGCCATGGCTGGCAAAGCCTTTCGCGGGCTGGTCCCCAAGCCACAATTCCAGATCGTCGCGGTGCGGGCCGACAAGACACATGCCGCGTTCGAGCTCCGCGTCGCGGCGCGCCGACAACGCCGCCAGCAGGGCGGCTTCCAAGAACTCCCGGTCGGCGCCGGCGATGTCCGCCGCGGCCTGGGCGCCCAGGCTGGAGCGATAGCCGATGGATGCGGCGCGCGATCCCGGGGCCAGCAGCTGGTAGGCCTTTTCGACCTCTGGCGTCAACTGGTTCGCCAAATCGATACGGGCGGCCATTAATTGGGCGCCGTGTTCGGCCAGGCGACTGTCCCACACGTCGAGCGTGTCCAGTGCGCTCTGGTCGCCGCGGTAGCGCGCCCCGGACAGGGATTTCAACAGCGCGGTGCGCTGCCGCAGCACCTTTTCGTAGTCGGCGCGCACCGCGGCCACCGCCGGGCGGCGCACCGTCGCCAGATCGTCGAGGTAGCGGCGCCGGTCGGATGGATCGCCCCGCACCAACGCCAGGTCTTCGGGGGCGAACAGCACCGCGCGCAGCACCCCAATCACCTCGCGCGTACTGCGCACCGGGGAACGATTGAGCCGCGCCTTGTTCGCCCGGCCCGCCGCGATCTCCAGATCGACCGCACACTCCCTGCCTTCGTTGACCACGATCGTGGAAACCACCGCGCGCTCGGCTCCGGCGCGGATCAACGGCGCGTCCGTGCCCACCCGGTGCGAGCCCATAGTGCTCGAATACCACAGCGCCTCAAGGAGATTCGTCTTCCCGAAGCCGTTGGATCCAATGAAGACCGTCCGACCAGGCTGCAATTCGAGGTCGGCGTGTGCCCAGGACCGGAAGTCGCGCAGTCCCAAATGCCGGACGTACACCTAGCCAGGCAACCGGACAGGCATCAACAAGTAGACGTAATCGGTCGGCAGGGCGCTGTACGGACCCGGGCCGGTCGGGTGGCTGTCGTCGCTCAAGGCCGGCCGCAACAGCGCCGGCTTGCCCGGCGTCGTGAAGCCGAACGACACCAGCTCGGAATGGACCGACCCCAACCCGTCGGTCAGATACGTCGGGTTGAACGCGATGGTCAACGGCTCGCCGACGAAATCGACCGCGAGGTCTTCTTCGGCCCGGCCGACATCGTCGGCACCGGCCGACAAGCGCAGCGATCCCTCACTGAATTCCATCCGCACCTGGGCGCCCCGGTCGGCGACCAACGCCACCAGCTTGATCGCCTCGGTCAATTCGGCCACGTTGATGGTGGCGACGGCCGTGTGCTCGGCCGGCAGCAGTTGGCGGAACTTCGGGAATTCCGCGTCCAGCAGACGGGTGGTGGAGCGCTTGCCGTTCCCGCTGATGCCGAGCAATCCGTCTTTCCCGACGCCCGAACCCGCACCCAGTGCCAACCGGACCTCGGAGCCGTCGGCCCCGGTCCGGGCGGCTTCGGCCAATGTCTTGGCCGGCACCAGGACCGCCGCTTCGATGTCCGGCGAGGCCGCCGACCAGGTCAGCTCGCGAACCGCCAGGCGGAATCTGTCGGTGGCCGCCAAAACCACCGTGTCCCCCGAAATCTCAACCCGGATCCCGGTCAACATCGGCAGCGTGTCGTCGCGGCCGGCCGCGATGGCCACCTGGCTGATCGCCTCGGCGAACAAGTCGGCGGGCAGCGTCCCGGTCTCTTCGGGCAGCGCCGGCAGCGTCGGGTAATCCTCGACGGCCATCGTCGGCAACGAGAACCTGGCGTTTCCGCAGTGCAGTGCCACCCGGTTGCCGTCGACGTAGAAGTCGATGGGCTTGTTGGGCAGCGCCCGCACGATGTCCGACAACAGCCGGCCGGACACCAAAACACTTCCCGGAGAAGCGATTTCGGCTGCAACCTGCGCCTCGGCGGAAACCTCGTAATCGAATCCGGAGATCGTCAGGCCCTCATCGGTGCCGGACAGCAGCACACCGGAGAGCACCGGCACCGCGGGTCTGGACGGCAGGTTCTTCGCCACCCACGACACCGCGTCGGCGAAAGACTCCCGCACCAAACGAAATTTCAAGTCGCTGAGGCCAGCCGTCGTCGTCGCCGCGTCCATAGCGTCCCTTCACCTACTCAGCGTTTCGAATCCATTGGCTAGCCTCCCCCCGCTAGCACGGGGCTCCGCCACGAACGCCGATGACATGTGATGAGCCAACGGCGACCGCAACGGCAGTCGAAGAACAACCGTAGATCCTTCGACGCCATCTTGAAAGCTAATCGCAAACCCCGACAACCCGAGCTGACCAAGCCTCGGACGACGAGTGTGCACCGGGCGTCCCCAAGCCTGTATTTCAAAGAAGAACCGATGAAGAGATCTCAGTACCAGTATTAAGGCCTGTGCAAGCTGGGGACAGCGGCCTCTCGGCCCAGCTAGCGCCGCGATCGGCTTGTGCATCGCCGCATGAACACCTGTGGGCGAGGTGTTGGGCGGGTGGGGACGAATGACAACTGTGCACCCAAGCGGTGTTACTACACCGGCGATTAATTGCGTTGTGCACAGTCCTACCCACATCCCCTCGCTGTGGCGGGTGTGACAGACGGGTGTGAAGTTTCTCGAAAAAAATTACGAGCACGCGCAGCGAAAGCCCGGAATCAGGGCCGGGAGCGCCGGGGAGAGAAGAGATTTCAGCGCTTGGAGCGCTGACGGATGCGAGTGGTGAGCTCCTTGACATGATCAAAAACCTCACGCCGCTCGGCCATCTCGGACAAGATCTTGCGCTGCGCGTACATGACCGTGGTGTGGTCGCGGCCGAATGCCTGCCCGATCTTGGGTAATGACAGATCGGTGAGCTCGCGGCACAGATACATCGCGATCTGGCGCGATTGGGCCAGCGCTCGGGTCTTGCCGGGGCCGCGGAGCTCTTCGACCGTGGTGTCGAAGTATTCGGCGGTGGCCGCCATGATGGTGGCCGCGCTGATCTGCATGGTGCTGGCGTCGGCGATCAGATCGCGAAGCACAATCTCGGCCAGCGCCTTGTCGATCGGCGTCTTGTTCAGCGAGGCGAATGCCGTGACGCGGATCAGGGCGCCTTCGAGCTCACGGATGTTGCGCTCGATGCTGCTGGCGATCAGCTCGAGGACATCGTCGGGCACCGCCAGCCGCTCCATCTGTGCTTTCTTGCGCAGGATGGCGATCCGGGTTTCCAGTTCGGGGGGCTGTACGTCGGTGATCAGGCCCCACTCGAACCGCGTCCGCAGCCGATCTTCCAGCGTGGCCAGCTGTTTGGGTGGGCGGTCCGAGGAGATGACGATCTGTTTGTTGGCGTTGTGCAGCGTGTTGAAGGTGTGGAAGAACTCTTCCTGGATACCTTCCTTGCCCTCGATGAACTGAATGTCATCGACCAGCAGCACGTCGACGTCGCGATAGCTGCGCTTGAACGCGACCTTGCGGTCGTCGCGCAGCGAGTTGATGAAGTCGTTGGTGAATTCCTCGGTGGAGACGTACTTGACTCGCATGCCCGGGAACAGCCGCTGCGCGTAATTGCCGGCGGCGTGCAACAAGTGGGTCTTGCCGAGACCGGACTCGCCCCAGATGAACAAAGGGTTGTAGGCCCGCGCCGGCGCTTCGGCGATCGCCAGGGCGGCGGCGTGGGCGAACCGGTTGGAGGCACCGATGACGAACGTGTCGAAGGTGTAGCGGCGGTTGAGGCTCGTCCCGGCGGCGACGGCCGGATCGATCGCGTGCGGCCGCTCGGTGAAGTAGTTCGGCCACCCCGGCTGGCTGTCGGTGACCGTCTCGCCGTTGTCGAACGCTTCGTCGTTGTCGCCGGCCGCGCCGTCGGCGGGGAAGGCAGGTTCGGTTCCGGGGAACGGTTCGGCCGGCGGGATGAGCGCGTCCTCGACGTCGTCGGGCGGGGGAGCGATGCGAACACCCAGTTGAATCTGCTGGCCGAGGCGCCGGCTGAGCGCATCGGTGATGGGTGCCCGCAGATGTCGTTCGATCTCGTTTTGCACGAAGCTGCTCGGCACCGACAGCAGCGCGAATCCCTCGACGATGGTCAGTGGGCGGACAAGATTGAGCCAGGCCCGCTGCTGGGGAGTGAGGGGTGTGACCAGGGTCGTGCGGTTGGCCGTCATGCCGTCCGCAGGAGGCTCCCCGTTGAGCTCGGAAACGACCGCATTCCACACTGCCGTGAAACTGGAACCGGGGTCATCGGTCAACGACGCATCTCCCTGGTTCTCGAACGTCCCGACCCGAGTCACACACGCTAGGCGACAAAGCAACTGTCCACATAGTTATACACAGGTGTGGACAGGATGATCGTAGGCGAGCCACAACCTACCGGCGACGGCTCGCGATCTCCGCGCTGGAAGAGAACCTCGGAAGGTTGTCTAGGCAGCTAGTCGATCCACCATCCTCGCTTCGTTGTCGAGCGCTGCTTTAGTCTAAATCGACTTCGCAGAAGCTAACAGTTTTCCGTTCGGCTGCCAACCGTTCTGCTGCATTCCAATCCGGTCATTTAGGGTACGTGGGGCTTGCTTCGGCTCGTTATGGTAGCCACGTCCGCGGCGAGTGTGACCGAAACGGAAAATCTTTCCGGCAGGCGGGCGCGGCTTCGTTGCGGCAGGCCAGGTTTGACCAGGCGAAGCCTCGTCAGTACCCTCAAACAGTCGCCCGAAAGTCGGCGATACGGCTGCGACCCGAACCACCTGGGGACCGCGCCGGCCAGTAGCACCAAGACCACCTCCGGTCGAACCGCAGACGAGCCCGATGCGAAACGTCTGAGCGGCCGGATGGCAACACAACGAGGAGAACGTCGTGGCCAAGGGCAAGCGGACCTTCCAGCCGAATAACCGGCGCCGAGCCCGCGTGCATGGCTTCCGCCTGCGGATGCGCACTCGTGCCGGACGCGCGATCGTGTCCGGTCGGCGCCGCAAGGGTCGCCGCGCGCTCTCTGCCTGATCGCAACGTCAGGTCCTTCGGCGGTGCTTCCCGCACGCAACCGCATGACGCGGTCAATTGACTTTGACGCGACGGTGAAGCGCGGGATTCGGATGGCACAGCCCGATCTCGTCGTGCATTTTCACCGCGGCGAAGACGGTGACGAAATCCAAGCGCCGCGCGTCGGACTGGTGGTCGGCAAGCCAGTCGGGTCCGCCGTCGAGCGCCACCGGGTCGCTCGTCGGCTGCGGCACGTCGCCCGAACACTGCTGGGCGAGCTCAGCCAATCCGATCGGTTGGTGATCCGCGCGCTGCCCAGCAGCCGCACCGCCTCCTCCGCCCGACTCGAGCAGGAACTGCGCCGGTGTTTGCGACGCGTGCCGGCGGCAGGAAGCAAGCCGTGACGATCTCGACCCGGCTGCGGGCATCGGTTGGCGACGCCGGACGAGCGACCGCCCGCGGAGTGATTTTCGTGATCCAGCTGTATCGGCATATGGTGTCGCCGCTACGTCCGGCCACGTGTCGCTTCGTCCCGACCTGCAGCCAATACGCGGTCGATGCGCTCAACGAGTACGGCCTGATTCGGGGGAGCTGGTTGGCTGCGGCCAGACTCGCCAAGTGCGGACCATGGCATGAAGGCGGCTGGGACCCGATCCCGGACCGCCCCGGATGCCACGTGAATTGCCAAGATGCCAGCGACGCCCGGGTCCCCCGAGCGGCGCGAGGGGAGAGTGAATCTTTTGTTTGATTTCTTCAGTCTCGACTTCGTCTACTACCCGGTGTCGTGGATCATGTGGGTCTGGTACAAGTTGTTCGCCTCCATGCTGGGGCCGTCGAACTTCTTCGCCTGGGCGCTGTCGGTGATGTTCTTGGTCTTCACGCTGCGGGCGTTGCTCTACAAGCCGTTCGTCCGGCAGATCCGTACCACGCGCCAGATGCAGGAGCTGCAGCCCCAGATCAAGGCGCTGCAAAAGAAGTACGGCAAGGATCGCCAGCGGATGGCGCTCGAGATGCAGAAGCTGCAGCGCGAACACGGGTTCAACCCGATCCTGGGCTGCCTGCCGATGCTGGCGCAGATCCCGGTGTTCATCGGTCTGTATCACGTGCTGCGTTCGTTCAACCGGACTACCGGCGGGTTCGGGCAGCCCCACCTGTCGGTGGCGCAGAACCGGCTCACCGGAAACTACGTCTTCACCCCGACCGACGTCGGCCACTTCCTGGACGCGAACTTGTTCGGCGCACCGATCGGCGCCTTCATGACCCAGCGCACCGGGTTGGACGCGTTCACCTTCTTCAGTCGGCCGGCCGTGATCGCGGTCGGGCTGCCGGTGATGATCCTGGCCGGCGTCGCGACCTACTTCAACAGCCGGGCCTCGGTGGCGCGGCAGAGCCCGGAGGCGGCGGCCAACCCGCAGACCGCGATGATGAACAAGCTCGCGCTGTACGTGTTCCCGCTTGGCGTCGTCGTCGGTGGCCCGTTCCTTCCGCTGGCGATCATCCTGTACTGGTTCGCCAACAACATCTGGACCTTCGGGCAGCAGCATTACGTCTTCGGGATGATCGAGAAAGAGGACGAAGCCAAGAAGCAGGAAGCGATCCAGCGCCGGGCGGCGAACGCCCCGGCGCCGGGTGCCAAGCCGAAGCGGAATCCCAAGGCGGCATCGTCGGGTGGCAACGGCTCGTCGACGCCCGACGCCGAGACGGCTGCGTCCGGTTCGGGGAGCGCGGATTCCGATGGGGCCGACGCGCCGGCCGCCGAGGCGAGCGACGGCCCGACCAACCGCACACCACGGCCCGGGGCGCGGCCGAAAAAGCGCAAACGCTGATACGGGCGGAATGACTAACAGGGCCGCCGGGACAGGGCGATCCGAATTGGGCTGGGGCCCATTGATTGAGGGAGAGAAGACATGACAGACGCCGAGACCACCGAGCGCGACGTCGATACCGAACTCGACACGCAATCGGCCGCCGAGGATGCCGCCGAGTCGGACCCGGAGGAGATCGATGATCTGGAGGAGCGCTTGGTCGCCGAGGGCGAGATAGCCGGCGACTACCTCGAAGAGTTGTTGGACCTGTTGGACTTTGACGGCGATATCGATCTGGACGTCGAGGGCAGCCGCGCCGTCGTGAGCATCGACGGCAGCGACGACCTGAACAAGTTGGTGGGCCGCGGCGGAGAGGTGCTCGACGCGCTGCAGGAGCTCACCCGGCTGGCGGTGCACCAGAAGACGGGCGTGCGGAGCCGGTTGATGCTCGACATCGCGAGCTGGCGTCGGCGGCGCCGGGAGGAGTTGGCGGCGCTGGGCGACAAGGTCGCGCGCCGGGTGCTCGAATCGGGCGAACGTGAAGAGCTCTCGCCGATGACGCCGTTCGAACGAAAGATCGTGCACGACGCCGTCGCCGCGGTGGCCGGGGTGCACAGCGAGAGCGAGGGCGTCGAGCCGTCGCGCCGCGTGGTCGTCCTGCACGACTGACCCCGCCAAGTTACAGCCATGTAGTTCCCTCCCGTCGTACTCCGAAGGTTGACAGTGCGCGTCCCGACTAGAGGATGTTTCACGTGAAACATGTCGGTTCCGCCGATGCGGCGGGCTCGGCGGGGGAGGGCGCCGACCAAGGCTCGTCGCCGGACGCGGCGGCCGCCGTCTTCGGTGAGCGGCTGGGCATCGCCCGCCGGTACGCGGAGGTTTTGGCCACCGCCGGTGTGGAGCGAGGGCTGCTCGGGCCGCGGGAGGTCGACCGCATCTGGGACCGCCACATTCTAAATAGCGCGGCCCTCGCCGAGCTCCTCCATCCGGGAGAGCGCCTCATCGACATCGGGAGTGGGGCGGGCCTGCCGGGGATACCGCTGGCGATCGCGCGGCCCGATCTCGACGTCGTCCTGCTCGAACCGTTGCTGCGCCGCAGCGAATTTCTCAACGAGGTCATCGACGAACTAGGGTTAGCCGTCGAGGTGGTCCGTGGCCGTGCGGAGGAACCGGGAGTGCGCAACCGGTTCGGGGAGAGGGATGCTGCGGTGTCGCGAGCGGTTGCATCGTTGGACAAGCTGACGAAGTGGAGCTTGCCCCTGCTTCGGCCCGACGGCCGGATGCTCGCCATCAAGGGGGAGCGGGCGTCCGACGAAGTTGAACAGTACCGGCGTGTGATGGCTGCATCGGGCGCCGCTGATGTCAGGGTGGTGACATGTGGCGCGAACTATTTGCGTCCCCCCGCAACCGTAGTTTCAGCGCGCCGCGGAAAGCCGCCGCACCACAAGCCGGCACGGACCGGAAAGGCCCGAACCCGATGACTTCTCCTGAAGATTGGCCGGTGGCTCACCACGCACCGGAGGACGTTCGCGAGACGGCGGCGCCCGCGCCGGCGGCCAATGTTTCACGTGAAACAACGGCCGAATTCGACACCCCAATCGGGGCGGCCGCCGAACGCGCGATGCGGGTGCTGCACACCACGTACCCGCCGCTGCGCCGGCCGTCCCACCGCCGCGTTTTCACCGTCGCCAACCAAAAGGGCGGCGTGGGCAAGACGACCACCGCGGTCAACCTCGCGGCGGCGCTCGCGCTGCAGGGACTCAAGACCCTCGTCATCGATCTCGACCCCCAGGGCAACGCGAGCACGGCGCTCGGTATCACCGACCGGCAGTCGGGCACACCGTCGTCGTACGAGGTCTTGCTCGGCGAGGTTTCGGTGCACGATGCGCTGCGGCAGAGCCCGCACAACGAGCGCCTGTTCTGCATCCCGGCCACGATCGACCTGGCGGGCGCCGAGATCGAATTGGTCAGCATGGTGGCGCGCGAGAATCGGTTGCGCACCGCATTGGCCGATTTGGACAACCTCGACTTCGACTGCGTCTTCATCGATTGCCCGCCATCCCTCGGCCTGCTGACGATCAATGCGCTCGTCGCCGCGCCGGAGGTGATGATCCCGATCCAGTGTGAGTACTACGCGCTCGAGGGTGTCTCGCAGCTGATGCGCAACATCGAGATGGTGAAGGCGCACCTCAATCCCAAGCTCGAGGTGACCACGGTGGTGCTGACCATGTATGACGGCCGCACCAAACTGGCCGACCAGGTCGCCGAAGAGGTACGCCGCTACTTCGGGAGCAAGGTGCTGCGCACGGTGATTCCGCGCAGCGTCAAGGTGTCCGAGGCGCCGGGCTACAGCATGACCATCATCGATTACGACCCCGGTTCTCGCGGGGCGATGAGCTATCTCGATGCGAGCCGTGAACTCGCCGAGCGCGATTGACCACCATCCGCGAAGGGACGACGATGACGCAGCCGTTACGCAAGAAGGGCGGCCTCGGCCGGGGCCTGGCTTCGCTTATTCCGACCGGCCCCGCGGAGGGCGACTCGGGACCGGCGACGCTCGGGCCGCGGATGGGCGATGCCGCCGCCGATGTCCTAATCGGGGGACCGCCGCCGCAGGACGCGTCGTCGATGGGCGCGGTCTACCGCGAGATCGCGCCGGCCGACATCGAGCGCAACCCGCGTCAGCCACGGCAGGTCTTCGACGAGGAAGCGCTGTCGGAGCTGGTGCACTCCATCCGCGAGTTCGGCCTCTTGCAGCCGATCGTGGTGCGGGCCGTCAAGGATTCCGCGAGCGGCGCGCGTTATCAGATCGTGATGGGGGAGCGGCGCTGGCGCGCGGCTCAAGAGGCCGGGTTGGCGACCATCCCGGCGATCGTGCGCGAGACCGGTGACGACGATCTGCTGCGCGACGCCCTGTTGGAAAACATCCACCGGGTGCAGCTGAACCCGTTGGAAGAGGCGGCCGCCTATCAGCAGTTGCTCGACGAGTTCGGGGTCACCCACGACGAACTGGCGGCGCGCATCGGCCGGTCGCGGCCGCTGATCACCAACATGATCCGGTTGCTCAAGCTGCCGATCGCGGTGCAGCGCCGGGTGGCCGCCGGGGTGCTGTCCGCGGGTCACGCGCGCGCATTGCTGTCGCTGGAGGCCGGGGCGGAGGCACAGGAGGAGTTGGCCACCCGGATCGTCGCCGAGGGGCTGTCGGTGCGGGCGACCGAGGAGGCGGTCACGTTGGCCAACCGGAGCGGTCCAGCCACGCCGACGGCGCCGCGGCGCAAGCCGATTCAGATGCCGGGCCTGCAGGACGTCGCCGATCGACTCTCGACCGCCTTCGACACCCGGGTGACCGTCAGCCTGGGCAAGCGCAAGGGCAAGATCGTCGTCGAGTTCGGCTCGGTGGACGATCTACAGCGGATCATCGACGTCATGTCCCCGCCCAAGGCATGAACTAGGACACCGTGTAATTACGTCACTGTGACACCGGGGCCGCTTTCGCGAGCAGTCCGCCTACCCCCGGCGTCGCGGATCGACGAAATAGCATGCACATCAACAACTTTCGATAATCGGCGTGTCGCGGTCGCAGAAGGCCGGCGGTTAAGGCGCGTCAACGCCGGTGGCCAGGCCAAAGCTGGCCCGATCGCGACCACCTCTCCTATCCTGGAGGGGTTGCCGGTGCAGATGGCTGCAGTACCGCACAGGAGCCAGGAGGCTAGTGTCCGCTCGAATCACGCCGCTACGGCTCGAGGCATTCGAGCAGCTTCCCAAGCACGCACGTCGGTGCGTCTTCTGGGAAGTCGATCCGGCGACCCTCGGTAATCAGGACCACCTCGCCGACCCCGAGTTCGAAAAAGAAGCGTGGCTGTCGATGGTGATGCTGGAGTGGGGCTCGTGCGGGCAGGTCGCGACCGCGGTCCCGGACGAGCGAAGCCAGTCCGAGCCGCCGTGCCTGGGCTACGTGTTCTACGCCCCGCCGCGGGCGGTGCCGCGGGCGCAGCGGTTCCCGACCGGTCCGGTCTCCGCGGACGCCGTGCTGTTGACGTCGATGGGCATCGAACCCGGGCCGGCGGCCGACGATCTACCGAACGGTTTGATCGCGCGGGTGATCGACGAGCTGGTGCGCCGCGGCGTGCGGGCGCTCGAGGCGTTCGGCCGCACCCCGGCCGCGTCGGAACTGCAGGATCCGCGGCTGGTCGGTCCCGACGTGCGTCCGGTACTGGAAGCGGTGGGCGACTGTTCGGTGGACCATTGCGTCATGGACGCGGAGTTCTTGAAAGACGCGGGTTTCGTTGTGGTGGCACCACATACGTATTTCCCGCGACTGCGGCTCGAGCTCGACAAGGGTCTGGGCTGGAAGGCCGAAGTGGAGGCGGCGCTGGAGCGGCTGCTGGAGAGCGCACACCTGGAGCAGCCGGTCGGTGCCGGGTCTACGGCGGCAAATGCGTTGAAAACGTTGAAAACCACCGCGGGTGGTTAACGGCTAAGAACCGCCCAGCTGGCTGGTGCGTTCCACCGACAATTCGTGGGCCAGCAATTCGGCGAAAGTGAAAGTGCCAGTGGGCCGGTCGTTTTTGCCCAACAAATACAGCCGCTTGACCGCGGCCAGGATTCCCTCGGCGATGGCATCACGGGTCTGCGTTGATACCAGCATCGAGCGATCACGCGGGTTGGTGATGTAGCCGACGTCGACCTGCACCGTCGGCATCCGGGTCAGGCGCAGCAGGTCCCACGTCCGGCCGTGCGTGCGGCAATCTCGTAATCCGGTGCGGGCCACCACTTCCCGCTGAATGAAGTCGGCGAGGTTACGCCCGATGGTGGAGACCGAACCGTGTGAGTTCCCGAAGTGGAACGACGCCACCCCGTTGGCGGCGGCGCTGACCTGACTCTCACAGCGCAGGCTGATCATCAGATCGGCGCCGACGTTGTTGGCGGTGGCGGCGCGCTCGGCATCCAGCGGACTGCGGTTGACCGGTCGCGACAGAAAGGTCTCCATGCCGATCGCGGCCATCCGTCCCTCGAGCCGGCTGGCCAAGTCCCACAACACATCTGCTTCACTAATCGGTCCGGACGGGCCCTGCATGATGGCGCCGTGGTCCGCGCCGCCGCGGCCCGGATCGATGATGATCCGCTTGCCCGACAGCTTGGGGCCCGATGAGCGAACGAGCTCTTCTTCGCGGAGCGCGTGTGGCGATCCGCCGCTGACCCGTGAACTCAAAAAGTGAAAGGAGCGCAACGTTTCCGGACCGCAGATCCCGTCGGCGGAAAGCCCGTACTCGCGCTGATACGACATCAACGCGTTGTGCGTCTGCAACCCGAAGTATCCGTCGACCAGGCCGGTGTAGAAACCCAGATCCTGGAGCCGGGCCTGCAGCGTGGCCACGTCATCGCCGAACAGCGGGGCGCCGAATTGGTGGTACAACGTGCGCGCGCCCAACCGGTACGACGCCTCTTTGAGAGCCCGGTAGGTGGCCTCACCGACGATGCCGTCCACCAGCAGGCCGCGATGTTGTTGGAAAGCGCGCACCGCCTGGTCGAGTTCGGCGTCGAAGAGTTCGTGGGCCACCTGCTGGCCGGTGTTGAGATCGTCGTCGGAGCCATCGAGCAGGCCCAGGGAGGCCAGTGTCGCCCGAATCTCGGTCACAGCAGCGCCGCGGTCACCACAGCGCAGCGCGTCGCCGTATTCGCGGCGCGGACTCGACATACAGGGGGCCCTCCGGGACTAACTGACGAGCTCAAAAATGGGCAACAGCTAACCGTATTGTCGCAGACGCTTCGTCAATTCGGGAAAACCCCAGGCTATGCGCGGGGCGTGGTGCGAGGAAATCAAATGAAGATCAGCTGAGGTTGGGAACCGCGTCCGAGAGCTCGCGCAGCAGTGCGGCCTTGCCCTTGGCGCCGACGATTCGCTTCACCGGCTGCCCGTCTTTGAACAGGATCAGGGTGGGAATGGAGACCACCTGGAAGCTCTGTGCGGTTTCGGGGTTGGCGTCCACGTCGAGCTTGGCAACGGTGAGCTGTTCGCCCCGCTCGCTGGCGATCTCTTCGAGGACCGGCGCCACCATCTTGCAGGGGCCGCACCACGTTGCCCAAAAGTCAACCAGCACAGGCTTATTGCTGGACAAGACGTCGGTGGAAAACGACGCGTCAGAGACTTCTATTGTGGCCCCGGCTTTTTCGGCGTCGGTCATTGTGGTGCTCCAATCAATGTGTCGGTACTGCCAGGAAATTCGGTTGCGTCGCCTTGCGCGGCGGCGCTGGACTCTTCGTGGTCGGCGAGCCAGCGTTCGGCGTCGATGGCGGCCGAGCAGCCGCTGCCCGCGGCGGTGATGGCTTGGCGGTAGGTGCGATCCACCAGGTCCCCGGCGGCGAACACCCCCTCAATCGACGTACTCGTGGTGCGGCCTTGGACCAGCACATAACCGTCGGGGTCGGTCTGTAGCACCTCACGCACCAACTCCGAGCGCGGGTCATGGCCGATGGCCACGAACACCCCGGTCACCGGCAACGTCGACACCTCCCCGCTGAGCGTGTCGCGCACCCGCAAACCCGTCACCGTGGACTCACCCTCGACGGCCTCGACCGCCTTGTTCGTCAGGATGGTGATCTTGTCGTTGGCCTTGGCCCGTTCAAGCATGATCCGCGACGCCCGAAACTCCGCACGCCGGTGCACCAACGTCACACTGCGGGCAAAGCGGGTCAAAAAGGTGGCCTCCTCCATCGCCGAGTCCCCACCGCCGATCACCGCGATGTCCTGGTCCTTGAAAAAGAACCCATCACACGTGGCACACGAGGACACCCCGCGACCCAACAACTCCTGCTCCCCGGGCACCCCCAAATACCGGGCCGCCGCCCCCATGGCCAAGATCACCGCACGCGCGCGCACCGTCTCACCCTCGGCCGTGGTCACCGACTTGATTCGACCCTGCAACGAGACCGATTCGACGTCTTCCATCCGCAGATCGGCCCCAAAGCGCAGCGCCTGCTCACGCATCTGATCCATCAACTCCGGACCCGTGATCCCGTCCCGAAAACCCGGGAAATTCTCCACCTCGGTCGTCGTCATCAACGCCCCACCAAACGACGTCCCCTCAAACACCACCGGCGCCAACTGCGCCCGCGCCGCATACAACGCCGCGGTATACCCAGCAGGACCCGAACCAATGATGATCACGTCATGCACAGCGTCGGCGGTCATGAACACCTTTCAAGCGATCGTCTCTGGAACTGTGTAAACGCCAGCGTAAGCACGGCTGTTCCCGGGTGTGTCGCACCACCCATGGCACCACACTAGGGCCGGGGGACCTGGGTGTTGGCCAGTAGCCCGGTATCGGCCGCGCTGCAGTTCGGGGAGACCGCAAACACCGCCAGAACGTGGGGGCTGTCACCGGGGATCACCAGAATGATGCCCGGGCGGGCGTTGATCTGGACCGGTCGCGCACCCAGGACCTGCGTGGATGCCGGATAGCCGAGGCCGGTGAGGCAAGAGGCGCGCCGCGCCGGGTCGCCGAGGGCGCCGTAATCGGGGCTGCGGTCGAGCAGGCCGAGGATGTCGCTTTGCGAAAGCGGGATCTCCATCGGCCGGGTCGACAGCGTGATGTGCTGGATGTCGCCGGGGGTGTCCGGTGCGGGTTCGGGTGCGTGTAGGAGCGCGATGGTGCCGAAGCCGATCGCGGCGAGTACCGCGCACAGGCCGGCAGCTGCGGCGGTGGTGCGGCCAGGGCGGATGCGTGGGCGGGCGGTGTGCGCGGGGGGCGCGGCCGATTCCCCGGACCCGGGACCCGCCGAGCGCAACGTCGCGGAAACCCGGCCGACCACCTCAGGGGGAGGGTCCGGCGCCGAATCGGGGTCGGCGCCGACGGCGGCGACGTCGCGGCGGACCCGGTTCAGGGCATCCAGCACGCCGGCGGCGTGCGGATCGGCGCGGATTTGCCGGCGGACGCGGGCGGCGGCCGCGTCGTCGAGGATTCCGGCTTGTAGGTCGGCGAGGAGTTCGACGGTCAGCGGTGGGTCCGATCCCGCATTGCGGTGATCCGCCGCATCGTCGCCCGCCACATCCATCGGACCCAGTGTCCGTCATGCACGCAGCGATGGCCACGCGTGGTCCGCTGCGGCGGTCTTTCGGTCGGCTAGTTCAGCCCCTGGCCGGTGGCGGTGTCCGGCAGGGCGTGTGCGCCCGCGTTGAGGTAGCCCAGCAGTTCGGCGAGCCGCACCCGTCCGCGCGCACAGCGGCTCTTGACCGTGCCTTCGGCGACGCCGAGCAGCCGGGCGGTTTCGGCGACCGAATAGCCCTGCATGTCGACGGCCACCACCGCGGCCCGTTGCTCGACGGGAAGCCGCATCAGCGCGCGCTGCACGGCCATCGTGGTCTCGACCTGAGCCGTGCGATCGGCGACCGGATAGATGTCTTCGAGCGGGACGGTCGGATGCGCTTTGGTGCGGCGCAGCCGGTCCAGACACGCGTTGACGACGATGCGGTGCAGCCAGCTGCCGACGGCGGCGTCGTGCCGGAACGCGCCGGCGCCGCGGTGTGCCGAGAGCATGGCGTCCTGCAGCGCGTCCTCCGCGTCTTCCGGGGTGCGAGTCGTCAGCCGGGCGAGCCGGTGCAGGTGCCGCTGATGACGCCCGAACAACTCGCCGAATGCGTAACGGTCGCCGGCCACATGGGCTGCCAGCAGCTCGGCGTCACTGCGCTCACGCTTGGCGTTTCTTCCGAAGCCCACGGCCGGACAGTAACCAATTGCGTATGGCCCGGCACTTCACTCGGAAGGGTCGATGTGAGTGGCCGACAAGCGCCGCGGATTAGGACGCGGCCTGGACCGTTATCTCCGAAAATCCGGCCTGGCTCTTGCCGCTGGTGGATCCCAGCGTCGAGATCCACACCAGCACATTCGATGTCGGCGAGCCGGCCCGGACCGGGATCACGTTGTGGCCGGGCTTGAGCGTGAAGGCCGGGGCCAACACGGTCGTGTCGTTGAGGCTGGACGGCGACGACGAGGACGCGGCGCGGATCTCCACCTTGGTCCCGTTGCTGGGCGTGTCGATAGTGACCTGGCCGACCACGGTGGGGCTGGGCAGCTGCAGGATCAGCCCTTCGCCCTGCTTGAAGCTGGGGAACGGAACGGCGTCGGTGTAGACCTCGGTCGCCCAGGCCGTCGAGGGATCACCGTCGATGGCCTGCCCGGCCGTCCCGGCGTTGTCGGCGTCACCGTCGGGGGAGAAGACCGTCGCTTTGGTCGGTTTGACGACGCTGCCCGCGGCGGCGGGCGGGGCGCTCGACGATGCCGATGCGGACGACGACGAGGGGCCGTTGAGGCCCAGCTCATCCTTGTTGAGGCCGCCACCGACATTGCCGAAGATCTTGCTCACGATCGACGCCAGCACCAGCAGGGCCACCACGATGACGGCGAGGCCGGCGCCGACCCCGATGAGCACGTTGCGCCGCCGCCGCGCAAGGGTCGCCTGCTCCTGGCCGGGTGAGATCAGGGCCGCCGACGGCGAGGGCGAATCGTCGATCGGGCCGAGCACCTCGGTGCGGTCGGCGACCGCGGTGGCCTGCTGGAGCAGGTTCAAAAGCGTTGAGGCGCTACGTATTCCGCCGTCCTCTTGGACCGCTCGGACGGCGACGGCGGAGATCTGGAAGGGGATGTCGCGGTCGACGGACATGGGCTCGACGGGGTTGCCGGCCGAGTCGCGTTCGGCCGCCGCGAGTCCGCTGCGCACCCCGCTTTCCAGCAGCGGCCACCGATTGACCAGCAGGGCGTAGAGCGCCGCGCCGATGCCGCGGATGTCGTCCTGCGGGTTGGCCTCGGGCATGGTCGCGGGGTAGGCCAGCACGACGTCGCCTTCGATGCTGACTCGCACCCGGCTGGGGTGGTCGATCGACAGCGCGACACCGGCGCGGTGTGCCGCGTCGGCGGCGGCGGCCAGCGACTGCATGGCTCGGACGGCGCCCACCGGTGAGGGCGCGGTGTCGGCCACCTCCTGCAGCGAACCGCCCCGAATCCACTCGGAGACCACCAGGCCGCCCGAGCCGGTGTGCACCACGTCGAGGACCCGGGCGATGCCGGGTTTGTCGATGCGGCTGAGCCGTAGGGTGCGCGACAGGATCTCCTGGAGGACCTCGTCGGGCAGGGCGCCGTCCGGGTCGACGAACGTCAGCGCCACTTGCCGATCCAGGGCGGTATCCAGCGCCTGCCAGAACTGCAGCGGCGGGGCGCCGCCGTGGAACACCAGCAGCCGATACCGCCCGCCGGCGATCCGGGCACCGGGGACCAAGTGCACGTCGTCTCCCGCGGTGTCCGCCGAACGCTCGCGCGGCGGTTCGAACGGCGTCGGTGCGCGTCGGGCGTCGCCGCGGATATCGCCATTGGCGTGTTCGGCGGGGCGCGGGGCGGACCGGGGCGGCTCCTCGGCCGGGATGTCCGGCTGGAAGTCGTCGGCGAGCGGCCGTGGCGTGCCGGAACTCGCGCCAGATCCAGCGCTGGGGGCTGCGCTTTCCATCGGGCGGTCGGTCACCTCCGGTCCTTTCGCTTGCCGGGCTCGGTTCGCCCGCTCCGGAGGCCTGCGCCGGATCGGCTCCTGGACCGCATTTACCCCAGGCGGGGATGAATTCCTCTGCTCAGGGTACGTGACGGGGCGCCGGTGAGACGATCGATCCTTCGCACTGGGATTGCGCGGGCGTGGTCCGCGGCCGGTGATGCGGTACCGCAGGGCATCCAGCGCTGCCCGCGCCTCGGGCACCTGCGCGCGCAGCATGACTGCGGCGATGATCGGCAGCATGATGAGCCCCAGCACGAACAGGCGAAGCAGGGAACCGGCACCGCCGTGGGCGGTGAGCTGATCCAGTCCGAGCAGCCGGTCGACCACGTGGGCGATCAATCCGGCCAGCATGGACGCGGTGAGCGTCACCAGGATCGTGCGGACTTCGCCGGCACCGATCAGGTGGCCCCCGGCGGGTAGCAGGGCGCGGCGCAGCAGCACGTAGCCGATGACCGCGCCGGCCAGAAAGCCGACGCCGTTGGCCAGCCCCAGAAAACCGGCCACCAGCTTGGGGTCGTGGGTGACGTGCGGCGCCAGCACCGAGCCCAGGATCTTGACGGCCGTGATGACGAGGATGATGACGATCGGCGTCCACGGCTGTTCGCGGGCGTAGAAGACCCGCAGCTGCAGTAGCACCAGCCCGTACGGGATCAGCGTGAAGGCCGAGAGGGTGATCGCGGCACCCAGGTAGCCGGCGTCGACGTCCCCGAAGTGGCCGTAGGCGAACAGGGCGCTGCCCATCGCGGGACCGCCGACGGTCATGAACGCCACGATCGGGATAAGCGTGATCAGCGTCAGCCGGGTGGCCAGGGACAGGTCGCCGAGCACGGCCTTGGTGTCGTCGGCGGCGGCGTTGCGGCTCAGCCGCGGCATCACCACGGTCAGCACCGTCACGCCGATCATGCCGAACGGCAGCATCAGCACCAGCCAGGTGTAGTTGTAGATCGCGGGACCCGACGCCGCCGCGGTGCTGGCGATCTGGTTGCCCACGACCAGGCCGAGCTGGCTGATCAGCACGTAGAGCACCATCGCGGCGGCCATGGTGCCGAAGCGCTTGAGGCGCTGGTCGATTCCCCACAGCGGGCGCAGGTCGACACGCTGGCGGCGCAGTGCCACCAGCAGCAGCCCGGTTTGGGCGAACACGCCCAGGGTGGTGCCCACGGCGAGCACCAGCAGCTTGGCGTTGCCCATGCGGACGGGGTCGACGGACAGTTCACCGGGAACCAGCACGTAGATCGCCAGGGTGATCAGCGCGACGACGTTGTTGACGACCGGTGCCCACGCCGTGGGCCCGAACACGTTGCGGGTGTTCAGGATCGCCATGAACACCGAGGTCAGGCCGTAGGCGAGGACCTGGGGCAGCAGCAGGTAGGCGAACGCGATGGTCAGCGGCTCGTTGACCTGCGGCGCGCGGCCCAGCATCAGCCGCACCAGCAGCGGGGCGGCCACCACCGACAGTGCGGTGGCGACGATCAGCAGCGCCGTCGTCAGCGTGACCAGGCGCCGCACAAAGGCCGCGCCGCCGTCAGGGTCGCTCTGCTCGGCGCGCGCCAGCACCGGCACGAAGATCGCGGTGAAGGTCGCCTCCAGCACGAGGGCGGCCACCAGGTTGGGTAGCTGATTGGCCACCGAGAATGCGCTGGACAGCGCGGCGCCCAGGATCGCGGCCAGCAGCACCACGCGGGCGAAGCCGGTGAGCCGGCTGATCAACGTGGCGAAGGCCATCGCCCACGACCGCGAGACCAGCGCGGAGTCCGACAGCTCGGGGCGGCGCCGGTCGATCTCGGCGGCGACGGGCGGCAGCGGGCCGGTCGGCGGTGAGCCCGGCGCCCGGGAAGGCCGGGCCGACTCGGGCAGGCGGTGGTGGTGCTGGGCCTGCCGGTAGGCGGGCGTCATACTCGGTGCTCTTCTTCGACGTGCTCCTGATCCACCCCGTGGTCGGGGTCGTCGCGCGCCTCGTCTGCGGTCGCGTGCCGGGCGTCGGGTGGATCGGGGCGGTCCAGGTCGGCGCGGTCGGGCTGGCCACGGAACCGGTGCCACAGCCGCCGGCCGGCTAGCAGAACCAGCACCGCCGCCGCGGACAGCGTAATGGCGAACAGGACCTTGCCGTAGGCGTTGGAATGCACCGACAACCGGACCGGCTCGCCCAGCCGCAGACCGTCCGGGGTCCGCAGGGTCGCGTCGACGGCGACGCGTTGGGTGAAGTTCACTTCGACGGGAATGCGCAGCGGGAGGTAACCGGGGGGCAGTTCGATCTGACCGATGTCGGTGACGTTCATGCCCGGCGGCGCATCGACGTGCAGCCGCACGCGGATCGGAACGGCCAGGCCGTTGTGCAGCGCCAGCGGCAGCGGGCTGTGCTCGGTGGCCAGGGTGTAGGAGCCGCCGGGGTTGACGATCGTCACCGCGCCGAACAAATCGTTGATGGTCTTGCCGACCACCGCCAGGCGTTGCTGAGCCAATCCGTTTCGGGTGTCGGGCGGTTCGGACTGGCTCAGCGCGCGCAGCATGTCCTCGCGCAGCGGCGCGGTGTACTGAACGCCGGTCAGCCCGGTGCGGTCGTCGGTCATCAGCGAAGACGTCAGTCCCCACAACCGGCCGACCTGGCTGGCGATGCCGGCGGTGACGTCGTCGCCGAACTGGCCGCGGGGAGAGTTGTCGGTGCCGGCCTGTTGCGTGGATTGGTCGCGCGCCTGGGCCGCCTGGTTCGCCTCGGCGATCACCGCCGGCAGCGGGCGCGGCACCGCCAGGCCGGACCGGATGGTGGTGGTCAGGGCGGTCAAGATGACCTGGGCGTCGTCGGCCTGCAGGTTCCATGTCGTCGGCGGCACCAGGATCTGGGTGCGCGGGTCGTCACGCCGGAGGGCGTGCCAGAAGATCGAGCCCAAGGCGTCCTGGCGGCGTGCGGTCACCGAATCGTGGCCGAGCCGGACGGTGAGTGAGGAGTCCAGGTATGTCGGCGCCTCGGGGGAGGTGCCGGCGCCGGCCAGGGCGGCGCCGACGGCGGGGTCGAACGGCGCGACCGCGACCTGCGGGGTCAACCGCCGCGGCGCGGTGTCGACGGCCGTCGCGGCGGCGTCCTGTGCCTCGGTGGCCGACAGGTCGGCGGCGGCGACCGCGACGGTGTTGTCGTTGCCGCTGAGCAGCTTGACCGCGCGGTCGGTCAGGGGGCCGTCGGGTACCAGCGTGGCGCCGCGGGTGGAGGCGACGTCCAGGATTTTGTCGATGATGCCGTTGGCGCTCGTGGTGGCGATCGCGCTGAGGCCGGGATCGTTGACGCGCTGCACGGCGTCCAGATCGGCCTGCGCGTAGGGGAGCGGAGCCACGCAGGTCCGGTGCGCCAGCGCGCGCAGGCGGTTCAGCCATTCGGTCGCGGTGGCCTGCCCGGCGCCGGGATGGGTCGGGGTGCCGGGCAGCTGACCGGGTCCGTCGGGGGAGTTGGATACGACGTAGCCGGCGGTCATCGCGTTGACGGTGACCAGCAGGTCCGGGTCGATCGCCAGGCACAACGCGCGGCCGACGGCGCCGTCGGGGTCGACGTCGTGACTGGTGGCGACTTCGGCGGAGGCCAGCAGGATGTCGAGCCGGCCGCCGCTGGCCAACGAGGTGGCCAGGTCGTCGTCGACCAACCGCACCGGGATGGTTCCGCCCGGCACGCCGGGGGCCAGCCTGGGCCGGTCGGCCAGCGGCCACAGCATGGTCATCGCGACGGGTTTGGAGGTGTCGGGCGCGACGGCCGAGCCGATGTCGTCGGCGCGATCGGGTGGCACCCCGACCACGGGAAGCAGGAAGCGCGCGTTGTCCAGCCGCGCGGGTGCGCCGTAGTCGGGTGTGCCGTTGACGTTGACCAGGATCGGGTAGATGCCGGGCTTTTCCACGCCCAGCGACGGCTTGCTCAGCGCCCGCAGCGGGGCCGACAGGGTGAAGCCGACTTCTTGCCCGCGCTGCAGTTCGGGCGCCACGGTGAGGAAGTCGGCGGCGGCCTGGTAGCCGTCGGTGTCGCCGTCGAGGGTGGTGCGCAGGCCCGCGGAGGCGGTGACGGCGCCGGCGTGCTCGAGCCGGACCATGACGTCGCGGACCGGTCGGTCGCCGATGTTGGTCACCATGCCGCTGACGGTCACGACGGGTGGACTGGTCGTGGTGACCACGTCCGGGGTGACTTGATCGATGCGGACGCGGACGAACGGCGTCACCCCGGGCTCGCCCGCCGCCGCGCGCGGCATCACCGGGCCGGTGAGCGCCGCGAGTCCGGCCACGATGGCGAGCACGGCGGCGACGCGCGCCAGGCCGGCCCAACGCAGATGTAGAGCGGTCACGGCCCCGGTCCGTGGCCGTTCTTCCGGCCAGCGGCCGGGTGGTCCGCATGCCGGGTCCGCGAATGTGTCTGCGGGCGGCGCCGCGGCGCGCTGGGCGGCAGCGGTGGAAGCGAGGCCGGGCCGTCGCTTCGCAACTTGTCGATCAGCTCGTCGGCCACCTTGGCCAGGCGGCGTTCGTCGGCGTAGGCGAGCCGGGACGGCAGTTCACCCATGGGCACCCAGGCGACCTCGGCGACTTCGAGATCCTCGTCGGACAGCTCGCCGCCGGAGAAGCGCATTAAGTAGTGGTGCACGGTCTTGTGCACGCGGCGGCCGTCGGTGACGAACCAGTAGTCGATGCGGCCCAGCGCGGCCAGCACACTGCCCCGGATGCCGGTCTCTTCGGCGACCTCTCTGATTGCGGTCTGCTCGGCGGTCTCACCTTGTTCGATGTGCCCCTTGGGCAGCGACCAAAGCATTCGTCCGCGCCGGTCGATGCGCCCGATCAGGGCGGCGACCTGTGATTCCCGCGGGCCGTCGAGACCGTCGATGACCAACCCCCCGGCGGAGGTTTCGTGGACGGTGCGCAGCTGGTCCGGTCCGCGGCGAGACGCCCTTGAGCGGCGCGACTTGGTGGCCGTCGAGTCGCCGGTCGCTTGACCGGTGGTTTGATTCTCGGACGAATTCGCGGCACCACGGCCCCGGCGCCGCCCCCGGCGCCGACGTGGTTTGCCTTGTTCGCCGTCCGACACCCAAGCGATAGTAGCTGGCACGGCATATTCTCCCGGAGATACTCGCCGCGCGGTGAGCGCGCGAGCTCACGGCGGAATGTGTCTCGTCAGAACGGGCCTATCGCGTGCGCGATCGCCCATACCCCACCGAAGATCAGTAGTGAGAGTGGTCCAGACAGGCTGCCTATGAGCATTCCGCGCCCGATTTGGCCCATCGTTCCAGAGGCCTGCATAACCAGAGCAGCGATCGCCATGTAGATCAGGACGACGGGAAGTACAAAAACGATCGAGTACGGCATGAAGAGCCAAGTGGTGAACTCGACGACGAAAAGATGTAGTACCGCTACCCCGAAAGTGACCGGGCCATAGCGGGATTTCGATGCCGGAATTAGCGATTCATCGGCCATCACAGGACCTTTCAGCGCAGAACCACGTAGGCAAACACAGCTCCACCGATGAGGAGGACAGCGGAACAGCTCGCGACGCTGAGCGAAAGGCCACGGCGGCGTGACGATTGCGCGGTGCGAAGCACGGCGCTGATCAACAAGCCCTCGACCGTCGTTACCAACAGCGCGGCGCTCAGCCAGGGGCGCTCGCCCGCGGAGGCGCTGTGCGTGCCGAATGGCCACTTGCCCAGTAACCATGCGTTGACGATCAGTATCGCCAGAAGGCCTTGGATGACGAAGGGCGCCGACAGCGTCGCCGTGCGCCAGGCGCGTGCATCGAGAGACTTCGATCGGACAGATAACGGCATGGCGTGATTCCTGACGGGAAGGAGCGACCGATTCTCGCGCGAGGTTACTGACGCTCAGCGCCCGGTCAATTCACCTTTGGTGACGTGCGAGGCTCCTCACACGGGCTTTTCGTCCCCACCCGACTAGGCTGATCGAACGTGCCAGACGCCGCCCAGGATGCCGACCTGCTGACCGCCGCCGCGGTCGCTCTGAATCGGCACGCGCCCATGCTGGCCGAGCTCGGCTCCGCGTTCGACGCCGCGGGCCACGAGCTCTATCTCGTCGGAGGTTCGGTGCGGGATGCCTTGCTGGGCAGGTTGAGCCCCGACCTGGATTTCACCACCGACGCCCGTCCCGAGCAGGTGCAGCAGATCCTGCGCCGGTGGGCCGACAACCTTTGGGACACGGGGATCGAATTCGGCACCGTCGGCGTCGGCAAGGGCGAGCACCGGCTGGAGATCACCACGTTTCGCGCAGACACCTACGATCAGGTGTCCCGGAATCCCGAGGTGCGCTTCGGCGATCGCCTCGAAGACGATCTGGTGCGCCGCGACTTCACGGCCAACGCGATGGCCGTCCGCATCACGCCGGACGGGCCCGGTGAATTCCTGGATCCGCTGGGGGGTTTGGCGGCGCTGCGCGATCGGGTGCTGGATACCCCCGCCGCGCCGGAGGTGTCCTTCGGCGACGACCCGTTGCGGATGCTGCGCGCGGCGCGGTTCGTCTCGCAGCTCGGCTTCCGCGTTGCGCCGGGGGTCCGCGAGGCGATCGAACAGATGGCGCCGCAGTTGTCTCGGATCAGCGCCGAACGGGTGGCCGCCGAGCTGGACAAGCTGGTGCTCGGCGCGGACCCGATGGCCGGCGTCGATTTGATGGTGCAAACCGGCATGGGTGAGGTGGTGCTGCCCGAGGTGGGCGGCATGCAGATGGCCATCGACGAACACCACCAACACAAGGACGTCTACCAACACTCATTAACGGTGCTGCGTCAGGCGATCGCCCTGGAAGATGACGGCCCGGACCTGGTGCTGCGGTGGGCGGCGCTGCTGCATGACATCGGCAAGCCCGCCACTCGGCGCCACGAGCCCAACGGCGGCGTGAGCTTTCATCATCACGAGGTCGTCGGCGCCAAGATGGTGCGAAAACGGTTGCGCGCGTTGAAGTATTCCAAGCAGATGGTCGAGGACGTCTCGCAACTGGTGTATCTGCATCTGCGGTTCCACGGCTACGGCGACGGCAAGTGGACGGATTCGGCGGTGCGCCGCTACGTCACCGATGCCGGTCCGCTGCTGCCGCGGTTGCACAAATTGGTGCGAGCCGACTGCACGACGCGCAACAAGCGTCGGGCCGCGCGGCTGCAGGCCAGCTATGACCGGCTCGAGAAGCGGATCGCCGAGCTGGCCGCTCAGGAGGATCTGGCGCGGGTGCGCCCCGATTTGGACGGCAACCAGATCATGGAGCTGCTCGGCATCCCGGCCGGTCCTCAGGTCGGCGAGGCCTGGCGGTTTCTGAAGGAACTCCGACTCGAGCGCGGACCGTTGGACAGCGCGGAGGCGACCGCAGAGTTGTTGGCGTGGTGGAAGTCTCGGGGGAACGAGTAGCGGCAGCCACGCGTCGGAATACGCATGGACTACTGTCTCGCTGGCGATAACGGCGCCGCCTTCTGGCACGGGCAACCCGACCTCGACCTGGACCACGACGGTCGTTTGGAATCGATCGGGCTGGATTTTGACCACGACGGATTACGCGACGACGCACTCGCTGATCTCGACGGCGACGGCATCGTCGATCACGCGGTGTTGGATCTCAACAACGACGGCACCCCCGAGGCCTACTTCACCGACGACGGATCCGGGACGTGGGCGGTGGCGATGGACCGCGGGGGCCAGCTGCGCTGGTTCGGCCTCGACGGCGTCGAACACACCGGCGGCCCGCTGGTCGATTTCGACGGCCAGGGCCGCGCCGATGCCCGCCTCGTCGACACCGATGGTGACGGGCTGGCCGACCGGGTGCTGCGCTCAGACGACAGCGGCGTGACCGGTTACGTCGACACCGACGGCGATGGCAAATGGAATGTGCGGCTGACCGATTCGGACGGCGACGGTCTGGCCGACGGCGCCAACTCGCTCTGAGGGTGGTGTCGACCTAGCGACGCCGATGTTACTGCGGCACTTGAGCATTGCGTTCCTCGTCGCCCAAGCCGGCGGTGACCCATGGTCGACCAACGCCAGCATGCAAGCCGGTCGCCCCGCGCAGATTTCATACCTGGCGCGGGCTTTTCGCGACGCCGGAGTGAGCACGGCGGAGGCGGTCGCCGCCTTCGAGGCTGCCCGGCGCCGGTTCGAGGCGGCCTGGGATCACCAAAACGCGGATCATTCGATCAACAATGCCGCCGAGGTGCAGCGGGTGACCCGGTCGCTGGGCCTGCAGGCCGGGCAATTGCCGCGGATCGCCGTCGATTTGGAGAACGTCGCCGCGGCGCTGGCCGAAGCCCAGCGGGCCTGCACGAGATACCTGGACGCGCTGGAATACGACCTCGAAGACATCGACGACGAGATGTGCGATGCGTTGGCGGACGGCGATACCTGTGGTGCCGACGATCTGCGCACCGACGCCGTCAGCGAGGTTGCGGCGATCGTGGTGCAGCTGCGTCGGATTCGCGACGGGTATTCGGAGGTGCTGACGGCCGCGCTAGGGAGCTTGCGGACAGATGGTGTAGACCCGGCGGAAATTCAGGGCGTCGACGAGCTGGCCATTCCGCCGCCGGACAGCAGTCCGGAATGCGTCAAGCGGTGGTGGGATGCGCTGAGCGCGAATCAAAAGAAGCTACTTGTCGATCAAGGCACGCACGAGTTGGGCAACCTCAACGGGATTCCGGCGGAGGTGCGTGATGCGGTGAACCAGGCCGCCATGAACGAAGATATGCGCAGGGTGGAAGACGTCGCCCGCCGGAGCGGACTGGACCCAAAGACGTTGCGCGACAGCGCGCTGCGCAACCGGGACGCCGATATCTTCACCAGGCCCGAGGACTACGGGCTGTGCATCACCGACATCACCCGCTACCAGAACGCGGTCAAGACCATTGAGTTCCTCGAGCGCGACAAAAGCTCCGACGCCCCCCGCGGTCTGCCGATCATGCTGTGGGCGTATGACCCGCTGGCGTTCAGCGGCAAGGGCAGGGCCGCGATCGCGATCGGCAACCCGGACAAATCCCGCAACACGGCCGTCGTGGTCCCGGGCACCAACAGCAGCGTGCGGGGAGGGTGGATGTCGGACGGCACCGACGACGCCACCAATCTCTACGAACAGGCTGCCCGAGCCGACCCCCAGCGATCCACCGCGGTGCTGGCCTGGATGGGTTATGACGCACCCGAATTCGGCCAGCCGCATTGGCAACAGGCCATCACCGACCCCGCCGAATTGGAACAGGTCGGCACACCGTGGCGGGCGAGGCAAGCGGGTGCGCTGCTGGCCGCCGATGTCAACGGCCTCGCGGCGACACATGACGGACCGACCCCAGCGCACGTCACCGTCCTCGGACACTCCTACGGCTCCACGACCGTGGCCGACGCGTTCGCCCACAGCGGCATGCGTGCCAACGACGCCGTGCTAACCGGTTGCCCGGGAACGGATTTGGCGCGCGGCGCCGTGGACTTTCATCTCGATGGCGGCAGGTTGTATGTGGGGGCAGCGTCGACCGATGCGATCAGCTGGATCGGTGAGGCGGGCAGCGGCCTTCCGAACGGACTCAACGAGACGCTCGGCGCGCCGGTGGGACCGTTGGCCGGGCTGGGCGGCGACCCGGCGCATGCGGGTTTCGGGGCGGTGCGGTTTCGTGCCGAAGTCGCCGGCTCACACAGCGTCATGCCGTGGTTCACCGACCACTCGCTCTACTACGAGGTGGGGAGCGAGTCGCTACACAACATGACCGCGATCGTCACCGGGCACGGCGATGGTTTGGCCGGGGAAGGCATGCTCGCGCCCGAGCGGGCCCTGGCGCGGATAGCCGTTCCTCGCCAGGTGCACACCCCGTTCGGAACGGTGTCTTTACCGCATATCGGGTTCCAGCTACCGCTCACCGTCGACCCGGAATGGGATCGGCCGGCGCGCTCGGTCACCAATGGCCACGCGTTCTAGCGGCCGCGGTGTCGGAGGCGGTGAATTGACCACTCGAGAATCGGCATTTAGCCTGCTCACAGGTGTTATGACCCGGAAGGAGTGCCGATGTTCGTAGATACGGATCTTTTGCACTCGGGAGGCAATCAGTCGCACCGCGCCGGCGGACACGCTCAAGACGGCGCGGATCAACTGGCGGGCGGAACCGTCGAAGCAGGAATGTTCGGCGACTTCGCCGCGGCCGACGCGTTTCACAGTGCAGTCTCGGCCGCACACGGCCAGCACGTGAAAACCCTGCAGGGTCACAGTGAGACGCTCACGGGTGTCGGCACGAAGGCGCACCACGCGGCCAACGGGTTCACCAACATGGACAAGGCCAACGCCGCCGACATGAAGGCTCTCCGCCCGAGCGCTGGCCCCTCAGCACAAAACGTCTGAGCAACGGGCGTGACGGAGGATCCGCCCTCACATCCGGGTGTAGCGCCGCATGCTGGTCCGCCGGTAGGGCAGTGGGCACCGGGTTATCCCGCGCATTCCGCGCCGCAGGCGCCACGCTCACGCGTGTGGCCAGCGATCGCGATCGGTGCGATCGTTCTGGCTTTGGTCTCGACGGCCGTGGCGGTAGTTGCGTTGGTTGCGGCGACGTCGCGGTCATCGACTTCGAGCGCAACGTCGACGTCGGCCGCCCCTAGCTATAGCGCCGCCGAAGTATCTGCGGCGCACGAGAAGTTGTGTGACGCATACAAACTCGCTGCGCGTTCGGTCCAAATCGACACAAACGGCGACAACCCCGCACTGGCAGGCGTGGCCAGCGTAAATGCGGCGGTAACGCTGGAACAGACAGTAAACGTGGCACCTGCGATCCCGTCTAGCGATCGCACCGCTGCCCTCGCGTTAGCGGCTGCGTACACCAAAGCCACGGCGATGGGGAGTTGGTCGCAGCGGGACGACCCCGCCTTTCACGCGGAAGTAGATGATGTCAATGCCAAAGATGCCGCGATGAAAACGGTATGCGGTCTCGGGTGACTTCCCGTCCGCACGGCGTGGTGATTGCTCGCAGCCCCGTTAGCTGGTCAACTATTGAAGCGAGGTTCCCGAGAATAGGTCCCGGATGCGCTTGGTCTAAAGGAGGACGCATGGTGGGGGATTTGCCTCCGGCTCCGGGGGAGGGGCCAACCACCGGCCCGCCGCCAGGCCCAACGCAATGGGCTCCAGCATTTCCCGTTCAGCCGCCAATGCGTCCACGGACCTGGCCGGCGATCGCATTGGCCGCGCTTGGCGTGTTGCTTGGCATCGCTGCGCTGGTGGTCGCGCTGACCCGGCCGGCGAGCAATCAATCAGCGGTCTCCTCGACCACGTCGACCACACCCTCGTACACCGCGGACCAAACTGCAGCTGCACACAAACAGCTATGTGACACGTACAAGCTTGCGGCACATGCTGTTCAAATTGACACGAATGGCGATAATCCTGCATTTGCCGGTATTGCTACCGTGAACGCGGCAGTGATGCTAGAGCAGGCAGTGAACGGTGCACCAGCGATCTCGGCCGGCGACCGGTCTGCTGCACTCGCACTGGCTGCGGCGTACAGCAACGCTCAGGCCACCGCCAGCCTCGTTCAGACGCGCGACGACCCTGCTTGGCACACGGTGTCCGACGAAGTCAATACAAAGGATGCCGCGATGAAAAAGATATGCGGTAGTTAGCTACCTCCACAGAGCGACAGCGAGGCCGTTACTCGGTTCTTGTAGTTAAAGCGGATGATCTACGAACTATCCCCAAAGTTTGTTGTGAGCAGTGCTTCAGTAACTACAAGGAGGAATCAGTGTGGCGTCGAGTTCACGGAGCTCCCGCAGATGGACCGAGCGCCTGGCCCGCCCGGAGCAACGCATTGGGCACCTATGCCTTCCCAACGATCACCGCGCTGGCGTGCGTCGCCTGCGGTGGTGTTGGGCGCTGTGGCCACGGTAGCGGCGATCGCTGCATAGATTGTGGCGCCGACTCGGCCGGGAGCTACGAAGCCAACTACGACAAGCACTCCGCCGACCTACTGTGCTGCCAAGAATTCGGCTGCACAGTAACGACTCTGCGATACATACAAGCTGTCAGTGCGATCTGTTAAGAGTGACACGAACGGGGCGGAGAAGGGGCTTGCCCGTGTCACACTCTCTCATGCGGCAGGCATGCTGGACGACGCGGCTTGGGACGGGGCTGTCGATGCAACACTCCGCGATGCGGTGCGTGCACTAGCAGCGGCTTACCGCACCTCTAACGCGCTCAGCAGTTTTGCCACCGGCGCTGAGTATCGGGCAGCCCTCGACGACATCATTGCTAAAGATGCCCCGGTCAGAAATGCCTGCGGCAGCTAGCTCGCCACCGTTGAGGAACACGAGCATGCCAATGACTGAGCCGGCAAAGGCTTCCAACGGATGCATTCGCGCGGCCGATCAAAAGGTGAAGCAGAACCCCCACGAGGGAAGCGATGGATGGAATGAGCCGGGCACGTATATCGATTGCGGGATCGGACGATTAGGGCGACACGACGGCGCTAAGCCGCGCAGTGAATTGCTGCTATCCCCTCGGCTGCTCCACTATTGAAGGCCTAGGCACAGGCATTCGGAGTACTACACACGGCTGCGGACCGCAGGAGGACATATGGTGGAAGACTTGCCTTCGGGCCATCGTGGGGGGCAGGCTGCCCAACCGGGAAGTTGGCCGCCACCGCATTTCCCACAACCCGTATCTCGTGCACGCCCATGGTTGGCGATCGCTGTCGCAGTCACGGCCGCAGTAGCGGTCGCGGCGTTGGTGTTAGCTTTGATGCGACCGAGTGCTTCGCATTCGCCAGCTACCGCAACCGTAGCCCCCACCCATACGCCGGCGGAGACCGCCGCTGCCCAACAGCGGCTCTGCGACACCTACAAGTTGGCGGCCCGAGCTGTGCAAGTCGATACAAATGGCAGCGATAAAGCGTTCGCACGCATTGCGCTTACGAATTCCGCGGTATTGCTTCTCAACGCATCTAATGACCCTGCTTTGGACGAGCAGCACCGGAGCGCGGCTCAGGCTCTATCGACGGCATACCTGACGGATACGGCGAAGAGCAGCGAGGGGGCAGCTACCGAGACCGAATTTCACGGGGCGGTCGCCGATGTGAACGCGAAGGATGCCGCAATGAAGAAGGTATGCGGTGGCGGCTGATCTTCCCGCTGGTACCTGGACTGCTGCACTGATCGGACCTTGGTGGCCAGCACCGTCGACGGGACTACGTGCTGGCGCTCAACATTGGAACCAAGCGTGTGCGGAGCAGCAGCTATTCGCGCAAAATCTACGCACCCAGTGGACAGCCATTGCCGCAAGTAATAAAGGGCAGACGGCAGACGACCTCATAACCAGATATCAGCAAGGGGAAAAGCTCCATCTGGACCTTGCAGAAAAGTACCAGACAAAAGCATCGGCATTTAATTCCGGCGCCGATGCCATCTACTATCTACGAAGTCGCTTGTCGGACATAGCGAACACAGGCAACAAAGAGATCAATGACATCCTCGCATCACAGAAGCCGCCGCCGGAAAAATTAGCCGAAGTGCAAGCTGTCCAAGCGCGCTGTAACGCCGATGCCGCAAACGCCAGTAGGGATGCCCTCGACAAGATGATGGCGGCAACGCAAAAGATCCTCGATGCTGAAGGAATCGGCGGCAGCGCCCGGAGCTGGGCGCAGGCTAACGGATTCGGTGGTGGAGACGCAAAGCCGCCGGAGCCGATTAGCGAGCATGACTTGAGTTCGGCAAACGACGGCGTGGGCGGTTCCAATCGCGGTGGTGGCGGAGGCGGTCGCGACGGGGGATCTCAACCGGCTCCGGGAGCAGGCACTATCAATAGGGGAGCTGGGGGAACGAACCCGGGCGGTGTCCACGGTTCGGGGGGGCAACAGGTACTTCCCGCGGCGGGCGGTTCTAACTGGAATGGTGGCGGACCAGCGCCGGGCGCGCCGCCAGTAGCGCCGATGGGTCCGTCCGTCACTGGCGGTGGCGGTGGTGGTGGCGGAACCGTATCGCCCGGGATGCCTGGCGTACACGGCGGTGGAATGCCAGTATCTCCGGTCGGTCTAGGCCAGGGCGGCCAACCCGGATTGGCCCAGGCCTTCACGTCTGGTCTGGCGACTGGTCAAGCGACGGGCCCTGGCGGGCAAGCGTTTACGGCGGGGCCGCTACAAGCGATGGAGGCCGGAGGGCCTCAAACCCCCCAGGCCACCACACCGGTAGGGACGCCGACGATACCGAGCGCGGGAGCTTTCATACCCACGGGAACCCCGGTCGACGCACCCCCCTCGGCGTCCCCCGCGCCGGTTGCCACCGGGGGAGGCGGTTCAGTTGCACCCGTGATGACCGGCGCATCGTGGTCGTCGCCCGCACCAACCCTCGGCGGGGGACCTTCTATCCCCTCAGGATCGCTGCCCGCCTATGGTTCCGACCTGCGTCCGCCGGTAGTTGCGCCCCCATCCGTACCGTCTACCCCGGCCGGCCCCATGTCGGGTGCCCCGGTAGCGTCTTCGCCTGCATCGTCCCCGTCCGCTGGCGGCCCATTGGTCTCCCCGGTGGAGCGAACGGCGTCCGGGGCAGCCGCGGGTCAGGCGGGCGCGGGTTCGTCGACGATGGCTGGCGCATCGGCCGCCTCTGCGGCTACGGGCGCGACCGCCGGCGCGGTGTCCGCGAGGACGGCCGAGCAACAGCGGCTGCAGCGGCTCGTCGATGCGGTGGCCCGTCAGGAGCCGCGGCTGTCTTGGGCCGCGGGCCTCCGCGACGACGGCACCACGACGCTCCTCGTCACCGACCTCGCCGCCGGGTGGATCCCGCCGCATGTCCGGTTGCCCGCGCATGTCACCCTGCTTGAGCCGTCGGCACGACGGCATGACGCCAACGTGGTGGATCTGCTGGGCGCTATCACGGTTGCGGCAGCCCATCACGCCAACACATATGTCGCTGAACCGGGTCCCGACGAGCCTGCGCTCAGTGGAGATCGGCCCGCCCGCTCGGCCGCACCCGAACTCGAGGAGCTCGGGCCAACCCTGGTCGATGCCGTGCGACGCCGGGACGGCCTGCCACGAATCGCTCAGGCTGTGGCGGCGCCGGCGGTGCGAAAAACGGGCGTCCTCGAGAGCGAAACCGAGATGTTGCGGGAATGTACCGCTGAAATCCAGCACGCGGTGTTGAACGCCTATCCCAATCACGACCAAGCGGCAGTGGGGGATTGGATGCTGTTGGCGGCTATCCAGGCCCTGATCGACGGGCACGGGTACCTCGCGAATTATCACCTGGCCTGGTTTGACGCGATAAGTCAACGAGGCGGCTCCTAGTGCCCGCACTTGTTAGGTGAATAGCAATACCGGCAGTTTGTGCCAAGATCGTTGTACTAGCGCTCGGTGCGTCAAACGCCAAGGCTTTGCGATTGGGATGGAGGTGAGATCGTGGGCGGCGGCATCCAAGCGAATATCCCAACTTACGTCGGTTTGAATAACATGCCACAGGCGCCGCTTCCGACGGCGAATCCGCCGCACCCCCCCGATCAGTCGCCCGTCGGCGGTGGTGGCGGCGGCGCGTTAACGGGAGCGGGTAACGCCGGGGTCCCCAAAGACGCAGCGGATGTCGAGGCCGCAGACGCGGACCGTCGCGCCCACGCAGCCGACGCCGCGGCCAAGTTCCCTGCCAACGAGGCGAACAGCCAGCAGGACATGCAGATGATCCAGCAGATGCTGCAGAGCGTGACCGGTGCGGTCGGCGGGGCGATCGGTGGCGTCATGGGACCGCTGACGCAGCTGCCGCAGCAGGCGATGCAGGCCGGTCAGAGCGCCCTGCAGCCGCTGATGAGCGCAGTCCAGGGCGCCCACGGCGCCGGGCTCGTTAACGACGCGCACCTGGTCGACAGCGTCGGCAGCGGCGGCGGCGGCGCCGGACTTGGCGGCGGTTCCGGTGGCGGCGGCGCCGGCCTCGGCGGTGGTGGCACCACCCCGGCCAGCTCGTTGGGCCCGCCGCCGGTGCCGACGTCGTCCCCGCCGACGACGCCCGCGGCCGCCAAAGCGCCGATGATGCCGCCGACCGGTGGCATGCCCGCCATGCCCGGCCAATCCGGCATGACCGGCATGCCGATGATGCCCCCGGGCGCGATGGGCGCCGGCGGCGAAGGCGGCAAGAAGGACAACCCGGTCGAAAAGCGGATTACGGCCCCGGGCGTGCCCAACGGCCAGCCGATCAAGGGCCGCTTGACGGTGCCGCCGAGCGCCCCGGGCAACAAGTCCGGCGAGGCCAAGCCGACCGTCGTCACCAACCGGCCCAACCGCCGGATCGTCATCATGCCGTCCGACGACGAGCCGAAGGAATAGCCGACCAAACAGCCCACCGAAAGGTGAGTGGTCGGGTAATTCGCGCGGCAGTAGGGTCGCTACGTAATCGCGGCCGGCCAAGCCCCAATGCGCGGGTCATCTGGGATTGCCCGTTATTGACAGCAGAACTGTCGATACGTGCATGCTATTGGTACGTCTGCAGCGACCGCGGAAAACGCGGCCAGAAGGGTGTGGGAGTACTAACGCGAAGTGTCCGGCACGGATGCGGCGCCCACAGGGCGCACAGGTGGCTTAGGGCGGGGACGTCGGTGACCGATCCCCTGAAAATGCAAGCGGTCACGGCGTTGTCGCGCGCCCACAATCTGTACGCGGCACCCACGCGGGACGACGGGATCGGCGACGCACCGGCGCAGACGCAGGCATACGCCGAGGCGATGAAGCAGCACAGTGGCCTGCCCGCCGCGGCGGCCGCACGGTCGGGCGCCGCGAGGACGCAGTTGGCTCGGCTGGCCCACGCCGATCGGGCGCTGGGGCAGATCATCGCCGCGGCGCGGTCCGATCACGCGCGCGGCCGCGCGGCGACGAGGGTCAACCTGGACGCGGCCCTGACCGATACGACGCCGGCGGCCGATACACCGATGGGGCGCCGCGAGGCCGTCGCCCGGATGGCGGCCCGGCTGCGGACCCAACACCGGCACGTCGCCGGATCGCGCCGCCGGGCAAGGCTCCTCGCGCGCCGGCTGCGGCGCCTGCACTACCTGCAAGGGCGGTCGATGCACAGCAACCAGGGCAGCGGACGCGCGCCGGTGTTGGCGGCTATCCGTAAAGCGTTGGACATCAAGGGTATTCACGATCCGGCGGCCCGGGCTCGCTGGGAACGCGGCATGGACCTGGTCGCTCGCCGCGAGTCCAACTACGACGCGAACGCTGTGAACGGCTGGGATTCCAACGCGGCGCGGGGCACGCCGAGCAAGGGTGCCTGGCAGTTCATCGCGCCGACGTTCGCGGCCTATCACCAGCCGGGCACCTCGCGCGACATCCACAACCTGGTGGCGCAGGCGTGCGCGTTCATCAACTATGCGATGGGCCGCTACGGCGTCGCCGTCGACGCGTCGAATCTCGCCGATCGGATTCAGCAGGCCGATCCTCACCGAGCGCCCAAGGGGTACTGAGCATGCCGCTGAGTTTGTCTAACCGCGACCAGAACTCCGGGCACCTGTTCTACAACCGTCGCCTGCGCGCGGCCACCACCCGCTTCTCCGTGCGCATGAAGCACGACGACCGCAAGCAGACCGCCGCGCTGGTGCTGTCGATCCTGCTGGTGGCCATCGCCTCGGGCTGGATGCTGCTGCTCAACGTCCTGAAACCCACTGGCATCGTGGGGGATTCGGCAATCATCGGCGACCGTGATTCCGGGGCGCTGTACGCCAGGATCGACGGCAGGCTCTACCCCGTGCTGAATTTGACCTCCGCGCGCCTGGCGACGGGCACCGCAAACCAGCCGACGTGGGTGAAACCCGCTGAGATAGCGAAGTATCCGACCGGTCCGCTGGTCGGCATCCCCGGAGCGCCGGCCGCGATGCCGGTCCATCGGGGCGCGACGTCGGCGTGGGCGGTCTGCGACACGGCCGGCCGCCCGCGCAGCCCGGAACGCCCGGTGGTGACCTCGATCGCCGGCCCACTCGATGGCTTCGACCGCGCCACACCGCTGAGCGAGGACGCCGGGGTGCTGGTCACGTTCGAGGGCAACACCTTCGTGATCTGGGGAGGCAAACGCTCCCAGATCGATCCGTCCAACAGGGCGATCACCCTGAGCCTCGGTCTCGACCCGGGAGTGACGCTGCCGGTGGAGATTTCGCGGGCCCTCTACGACGCGCTGCCCGCGACGGAACCGCTCGGCGTCCCCGCGGTGCCGCTGGCGGGTACCCCGTCGACGTGGGTGTCGGGCTCCCAGGTCGGCGCGGTGTTGCAGGCCCAAACCGCCAGCGGTGGCAAACAGTTCTACGTCCTGTTGCCCGACGGCGTCCAAAAGATCACCAGCTTCGTCGCCGACCTGCTGCGCAGCGCCAACTCCTACGGTTCCACGGCACCTCGCGTTGTCGCTCCCGACGTGTTGGTCAACATCCCCGAGGTGAACTCGCTGGCGGTGGACTACTACCCGACCAAGCGCCTGAACTTCATTGACACCGCGGCAGATCCGACCACTTGCGTCGGTTGGGAGAAGGGCTCGACCGACCCGCAGGCACGTGTCGTGGTCTACAACGGACGCGGACTTCCCACGCCGTCGTACCTCGACAACCGCATCGTGCACCTGGTACGCGATGACCGCGACCCGGCATCGGTGGTCGCCAACCAGGTGCTGGTGCTGCCGGGTGCGGCGAATTTCGTGACATCGACCAGCGGCGTGGTCACCTCCGACTCCCGGGAGTCGCTGTTCTGGGTGTCCGACAACGGGGTGCGGTTCGGCATCACCAACGACGACACGACGTTACGCGCGCTGGGCCTTGACCCGGGGTCGGCGGTGCAGGCGCCCTGGCCGCTGCTGCGGACCTTCGCGGCGGGCCCCGCATTGTCAAGGGAGGCGGCGCTGGTGGCGCGGGACACCGTGCCGGCGCTCGGCAAGGTGGCTGTGGTGACGACATCGGCGAAGCCGGGAGGCTAGAGAATGTCCAAGAAAGCGTTCCCCATCAACCGCGTCAAGATCGAGCCGCCGAAACCGGTCCGGGTGGCGCCCAGCGCGCCGATCGCGCTACCGGAGCGCGAGCCGCGCAACATCTGGGTGATGATCGGGGTGCCTGCGCTGATCGTGGCGCTCATCGGCACCATCGTCATGCTCTACGTCTCCGGCGTGCGCAGCCTGACCACCGGCTTCTTCCCGCTGATGGGCATCGGCGCATTCAGCATGCTGGCGTTCTCCGGCCGCTTCGGCCGCGCCCGCAAAATCACCTGGGGCGAAATGGAAAAGGGCCGTCGCCGCTATCTGCGCGACCTCGACGGCAACCGCGACGAGATTCAGACCGCGGTGTGTGCGCAGCGCGAATGGCAGAACTTCGTGCATTCCGATCCTCGTGGGTTGGGCGCCATCATCGGCGGCCCGCGAATGTGGGAGCGCGGCCGCGGCGACGCCGACTTCCTCGAGGTGCGGCTGGGCACCGGCGTGCAGCACGCGCCGGATTCGGTGCTCTCGGTGACCTGGCCCGACATCGCCTCCGATGAGGAGCTCGAACCGGTGACCGGGCAGGCGCTGCGCGATTTCATCTTGGAGCAGCGCAAGATTCGCGACATCGCCAAGGTGGTCAACCTGCGATCGGCGCCCGGCTTCAGCTTCGTCGGCGCGGACCTGGACCGGCTGCGCTCGCTGATGCGCTCGGTGCTGTGCTCCCTGGCCGTGTTCCACAACCCGCGCGACGTCAAGTTGATGGTGGTGACCCGCAATCCCGAGGTGTGGTCGTGGATCGTGTGGCTGCCGCACAACCTGCACGACGAACTCTTCGATGCGTGCGGCTTTCGGCGGCTGGTCTTCGCCACGCCCGAGGAACTCGAGGAAACCCTGGGCGCCGAACTGCACATGAAGGGCAAGCGCGGCGCGTGGACACCATTGGCCGCGGCCAGCCCGACGGCGATGGGGTCGACGCTCGAAACCGGCGCCGACACCGTGGATCTCGGGCCTCACCTGGTGATCGTCGACGACAACACCGGCAGCCCCGACGCATGGGAGAGCGTGGTCGGACAGGTCGGCAAGGCGGGAATCACCCTGCTGCGCATCGCCTCCCGGATCGGCACCGGCGTGGGCTTCGGCGACGACCAGGTGTTCGACCTCAGCGAACGCCACAGCTCACCCAACGGCTCGGCCAACAGCACAATCACGTTGCACCGCAACGGCTCTGACGCCGACGGCGAGGACAACCGCCCGGCCCCGCTGCTGCGGGTTCGCGGCAAATTCTTCGCCCACGCGGATCAACTCTCGATACACCGCGCCTACCGCTACGCGCGGGCGATGGCACGCTGGTCGCCGACCAGCCGCAGCGAGATCAACGACTCGGTCAGCGGTGCAACCGAATTGCTGCGAGCCCTGGGTATCAGCGACCCGCGGGACTTGGACGTCGACCGGTTGTGGGCGGAGCGTCGCGGCCGCGGCGACGAGCGCTGGTGCGAGGTTCCCGTCGGGGCCAAACCCAACGGCGAGCTGCAGAACATCATCATCCGCGCAAAGGACTTCGGCGGCTTCGGTTTCCACTCCGTGGTCATCGGGACCAGTGGCTCGGGTAAGTCGGAGTTCTTCCTGTCGTTGGTCTACGGCATCGCGCTGACCCACTCGCCGGAAACGTTCAACGTCATTTTCGTCGACATGAAGTTCGAGTCGGCGGCCCAGGACATCCTCGGCATCCCGCACGTGGTGGCCGCGCTGTCGAACCTAGGCAAGGACGAGCGCCATCTGGCCGAGCGGATGCGCCGAGTCATCGATGGTGAGATCAAACAGCGCTATGAGTTGTTCACCTCGGTGGGTGCGCGCGACGCCAACGACTACGAAGAGATCCGGCTCGCCGGACGCGACCTGCCGCCGGTGCCGGTGCTGCTGGTCATCGTCGACGAATACCTGGAGCTGTTCGCCAACCACGAGAAGTGGATCAATCTCATCATCCACATTGGCCAGGAGGGCCGCGGCGCGAACGTCTTCTTCATGCTGGGCGGGCAGCGCCTGGACCTGTCCTCGCTGCAGAAGGTCAAGTCCAACATCGCCTTTCGCATCGCGCTGCGCGCCGAGTCCGGTGACGACAGCCGCGAGGTGATCGGCAGCGACGCCGCCTACCACCTGCCGTCGAAGGAAAACGGCTTCGGCCTGCTGAAGGTGGGCCCGCGCGATCTCGAGCCGTTCCGTTGCTTCTACCTCTCCGCGCCGTTCGTGGTGCCCAAGACCAAGGAGGTCGCCACCACCGTCGACATGACGCTGACCAAGCCGCGGCTGTACAACTGGCAGTTCCAGCCGCTGGACGCCTCCGATGCCACGGCGCTGGAGGCGGCCGCCGCCGTCGACGCCGAGCCCGACGAATTCCTCTACTACGACGACGGTTTCAAGCGGAAGAAGATCGTCGACGTGCTGCGCGAGTCGTTGCATGAGGTGCCGCACCGCTCGCCGCGCCGGCCGTGGCTGGAGCCGCTGGAGGAACCCGAGACCATTGATGCCCTCGTCGCCGGATACCGCGGCAAGCCGTGGCACGTCGACTACGGGCACAACGCGGGCCTGATGTTCCCGGTGGGCGTCATGGACATCCCCGAGGAGTCCAAGCAGGTCGTGCATGCGGTGGATGCGTTGCGCAGCAACGTGATCGTGGTGGGTGCCAAGCAGCGCGGCAAGACCACCACCCTGATGACGCTGATGTGCTCGGCGGCGACGATGTACACCCCCTCGCGCGTGACGTTCTTCTGCATCGGCGGGGCCACCCTCGCCCAGGCCGCCTCGCTGCCCCACGTCACCGACATCGTGTCGCCGAAGGACGCCGAGGGCATCGAGCGGATCTTGAGCAGCATGGACGCCTTGATCGATGCCCGTGAGGATTCATTCCGGCGCCTCAAGATCGACCTCGACGGTTTCCGCGAACGCCGGTTCGGGCCGGGGAGCGACGGGCTGGGCGGCACCGACGCCAACGACCCGTTCGGCGATGTGTTCGTGGTGGTCGACGACTACGACGACCTGTACTCCAAAGACACCGTGCTGGGCGATCGCATCATCTCGCTGAGCAGCCGCGGCCCCGAATACGGGGTGCACGTGATGTGCAGCGCCGGCGGCTGGATTCACGGGCAGCGCCAAAGCCTGCTGCAAAACGCCACGGCGCGAATCCAATTGCGGCTGGCCGACCCCAGCGAAAGCCAGATGGGGCACTCGTCGCTGGAGTCGCGGGACGCGGCCCGGCGGACGCTGAACCGGCCAGGCTTCGGCCTGACCGACAGCCTGCACGAACTGCGGGTCGGTGTGCCGGCGCTGACCGACCCAGCCACCGGCGCGGTCGTCAGCATCGTCGACGTCGGGGCCCGCATCGCGGACGTCGCCGGGGTCACCAAGCACGCCACCCTGCAGCGACTGCCGCAGCGGGTGGCGCTGAAGGCGATCCTGGATTACGAGGCGGCGCGCCCCAGCGGCGACGACCTCTCGATCGCCTTCGCCATCGGCGAGCGCCACGAACTGGGGCCGGTTCCGATCAAGCTGCGCGAGAGCCCCGGAGTGATGATCCTGGGACGGCAAGGCTGCGGAAAGACGTTGTCGCTGGTCGCCATTGGCGAGGCGATCATGAGCCGCTTCAGCCCCGAGGAAGCGCAGCTGACGCTGATCGACCCGAAGACCGCACCGCACGGCCTGCGCGATCTGCACGGGCCCGGCTACGTCCGTGCGTACGCCTATGACCAGGACGAGATCGACGAGGTGATCACCGCTTTGGCGCAGCAGGTCCTGCTGCCGCGGCTGCCCCCGAAAGGCCTGAGCCAGGAGGAGCTGCGCGAGCTCAGGCCGTGGGAGGGCCCGCGGCACTTCGTGCTCATCGACGACATTCAGGACCTGCGCCCGGATCAGAGCTACCCGCCCAAACCACCGGTGGGAGCGGCGCTGTGGAAGCTGATGGAACGCGCCCGCCAGATCGGGTTGCACGTCTTCACCACCCGAAACAGCGCGAACTGGGCGACGCTGCAAATGGATCCGTGGATGCGTTTCCAGAACTCGGCGAAAGTCGCTCAGCTCTACATGGACAACGACCCGCAGAACCGGATCAACCGGAACGTCCGTGCCCAGAACCTGCCGCCGGGGCGCGGCCTGCTGGTGAGCGTCGACGGCGACGTCGAAGGCGTGCTGGTCGGGCTGCCGTCCTCGGTCATACCGCGGCAGCAGTAACCCGTTGTCGCTCCGGCGTTTTCACGCTCGGCGCCGCGGCGCGGCGGGGGAGCGGGCTCGGCCACCAGAACCACCGGCCCAGCAGGGCGACGATGGACGGCACGATGAAGGCCCGCACCAGCAGAGTGTCCAGCAACAGCCCGACCGCGACGGTCGTGCCGATCTGGGCGACGCTGAGCACGCTGCTCGTCAACAACGCCAACATGGTCAACCCGAACACGATGCCGGCGACGGTGACCACTCCGCCGGTGCCGCCGAAGGCCCGGATGATGCCGGTCTTGAGGCCCGCCGCCGCTTCCTGTTTGATGCGCAGCGCGAGCAACAGGTTGTAGTCGGCGCCGACGGCGATCAGCGCGATGAACGCGAAAGGCGCCACGGCCCAGTGCAGGTCCTGATGCAGCAGGTGCTGCCAGATCAGCACGCTGGCGCCGACGGCTGAGGCGTAGGAGGTGACGACCGTCCCGACGACGACCACGCCCGCCACCGGGCTGCGCAGCATGACCGTGACGATCAAGAAGATGAGCACCAGCGCGGCGCCCGCCAGCAGCGTCGCGTCGCTGGCGACGAAGCGCTGTAGATCGGCCGTCACCGGGCCCACGCCCGCCAGGTCGATTTCGGTCGGAGTCAGTGTCCCCTCCTTGGTGGCCTCCTTGATGGCGGCGCGCACCTGATCGGCCCGCTTGGCGCCATCGGCCCCCCATTCGGAACCGTCGCCATAGACCAACAGGTATGCGGCGCGACCGTTTTCCGAGATGAGGTGGCGCAGCGCGGTGGTGTACCGGGCGTCGGTCAACGCGCGCTGCGGCATGTAGAAGTCCCCCGCGGCGCTGCCCTGGAATTGCGTCGCGATCTCGTTCAGGTAGTCGGTCAGCTGATGCATCTGCGGCCCGAGCGTGTCGGACAGCGTCAGCAAATCGCGCGTGGCCGAACGGGCCTGTCCCAACGCGTCTTTCATCGACGCCACGCTCTGGGGCAGGGTGGCCATCGCGGTGGCGGCGGTGGTCGAGCCGCTGGTCAGCTTCGCGGCGCCGGAACCCAGCCGCGTGGATGTCTGCACCAGGCTGTCGACGGGCTGAAGCACCCGGTCCACCGTCGAGCAGATCGGGTTGGCCGCGCAGTCGGGGGTACGCCCGACGAAGTCTCGCAACGGGTCGAGGTAGCCCGACACCGTCGTGACGTTGCGTTGCAGGCCGTCCATGCCGGCCCGCATGTCTTCGGCGGCGCCGGACATGTCCGCCAATCCTGCACTGCCGCCGCGTAATCCGTTGCCCAACCCGTCGACGGCCCGCTGCGTCTGCGCCAGCGCACCGTCCAGTTCGGAGACGCGCCGGAGGCGCCGCGTCAGCGTCTCCATCGTGTCCCCGAACTGGCGGCCGAGCACACCGGCCTGATAGCTCAGCGTCGCCTGTTCGGGAACCTTGCCGTCCGGGCGGCTGGCGGACTGCACGGCACGCACCCCCGGCACGGCCATGATGTGACGCGTGATTCGCTCGATGGCGATCAGGCCGGCGGGGTTGCGCAGGTCGTGATCGGCCTGGATGGCGACGACGTCGGGCAACAGCGAGTTCGCCGCGAAATGCCTTCCGGCGCTCGCGTAACCGCGGTTGGAGTCGGTGGACGACGGCGTCGCGGCGGGCTCGTTGAAGCCGACCCGCATGCCGGCCAACGGCAGCGCGACGAGCAGGCACAACCCCAGCGCGGCGACCAGGATCGGGCCGGGCCAGCGCGCCACGGACGTCCCGACCCGGCGCCACCGCCGCGCGGTGGTGGACGGTCGCGGTTCGAGATACCCGCGACGTATCGCCAGGCTCATCAGCGCGGGCGTCAACGTCAGCGCCGCGACCATGGTCGCCAGAATGCCGATGGAGCAGGGCAACCCGGCGCTGCGGAACGAACCGACCTTCGCGAACACCAGGCACGCCAGCGCCACCGACACCGTCAGCGCCGATCCGATCACCACGGGCGCGATGGAACGGTAGGCCTGCGTCAAGGCCTGGGCAGGTGCGACGCCGTTGCGGCGGCCTTCGTGATAGCGGCCGACCAGGAAGATTGCGTAATCGGTACCGGCACCAAGGGTCATCGCGGCCATGAGCGCCACCGAAAACAGCGACACCTCAACCACATTGGACTGGCCGAGGGCGGCGACGACGGCGCGCGCCAAAGCCAGGGCGAGTCCCACCGAGATCAGCGGGATAGCCGCCGCGACCGGCGATCGGTAGACCACCAGCAGTAACAGCAGGATGAGACCGATGGTGGCCGCGGTGATGCCGAGCATCTGGCGGTCGATCGCGGAGAACTCGTCGACGATGGTGGCGCCGGGTCCGGTGACATGGACTTCCAGGCCCGACGGCGGCGCGAGGTTGTGGATGGTGCCGCGCACGGCGTCCACCGAATCGCGCGCCTGCGCGGTGCCGAGCATTCCGGCGAGCCGCACCATCACGCTGACCGCCTTGCCGTCCGAACTCTGTGCGCCGGCGGCCGTGGCGGGCTGCGACCACAGGTCGGTCACCGCATACACGTGGCGCTGGTCCGAACCCAGCGAGGCCGTCAACGCGTCGTAGAACTGGCGATCCTGTTGCGTCAGACGCTGATTGCGTTCCAGCACAACGTAAACGAAGTTGTTGCTGGGTGTCTGGTTGAACAACTGGGCGGCCCGGGCGGCCGCCTCGGCGCTGGGTGCGCCGGGCGGCATGAAGGACCGGGCATGGGTGTCGACGACGCGCTCCAGTTGCGGAACCGCGAGATTGGCCGCGGCGGCCGCCAGGATCCAGAGGCCGATGATGACGACCGCGTAGCGTGACGTCAGGCGCGCAAGGCTTCCCGTTCGGTCATGCAACGGTCTGCCGATCGCTGGTGGGTCCGCCGAACAGGCCCACGGCCACATGCTCGCCGCGGGTGAGGGAGCGCACCCGCAGCGACCGGCGGGTGCCGATCTCGACCAGCGCGTGCAGTCCGGGCTCGGCGGCTTCGAGATCGGCGAGCACCTGCTCGGCCGACGCGCCCTCGTGGGCCGCCTGATCCAGCTTGGCCACCAGCATGGTGATCCAACGCTGGCCGAGTGAGAGCAGCAAGCCCTCCTCGTCGCCGAACAGCTCGGACACCTCGGATGACTTGTCGATCAACGCAAGTGCCGCCTCGGGGTCCGTCTCGGCGGCTTTGATCACCTGGGCCATGAAGGCCATGCGGTCGTGCAGCAATGTCCATGTCATGACTCGACGTTAGGAACTCGGCCACCCACCGCGCGTCGTGCCGAAGTGCAGTCTTTACCTCCTACCACGGGCGGAGGCGGGTGCCGCCCGCAGCAGGATGTGACGACGCACGGGGCTCTTCTAGGATTGGACGATGTTGCACGCCGCAGCGGATCACCTGCGGGAATTGCTTCGCCGACGAAGCGAGCTGATTCCCGTCGGTATCACCTGGGCGGCGTTGATCTCCGTCGATGTCGCCCTGGTGCTCGGCGGCGTGATCGGGACGCTGCAGCGGCCCGTCTCCGACCTGCCCGTGGCGCTGACCGCGTTCGCCCTGGCGTTGTCGCCGTCGTTCGCGTTCTTGATCTTCAACATGAAGATGACCCCGGGGCCGTTGTGGGCCACCTGGTCGGCTTCCTCCGCGCTGACTTTGTTCGGTACGTCGGCGCCGATTCACGCCGATTTCGGCCCGGCGTTGTTGGTCCTGATGGTCCTGGTCGTCGCGACGCTGGCGTCGGTGCTAGTGGGCCTGTTGGCTGCTGCGTCGGCGGTGGCGCTGCTGCTCGCCGACTCCGCGCTGCATCGCCTCGACGCGGTGGTGTTATACCTCGGCTTCATCGCGGTGGGGTGGCTGCTCGGTTACCTGATGCGCACCCAGCGGCTGTTGTTGGCCGAACAGATTGCGGCGCAGGACATGCTGGCAGAACACGCCGCCGCCGACGAACGGCGGCGCATCGCGCGCGAAGTGCACGACGTCATCGCCCATTCGCTCAGCATCACCCTGCTGCACGTGACCGGCGCGCGCCGCGCGCTGCAACAGGATCGCGACGTCGACGACGCGGTCGAGGCTTTAGAACAGGCCGAGCGACTCGGCCGCCAGGCGATGGCCGACATCCGTCGTACCGTCGGGCTGCTCGACAACTGGCCGACCAAGGCCGCGCAAACCGTGCCCGAACCCGGTATCGACGACATCGCGCTGCTGGTCGAGGGTTTCCAGCGGGCCGGCCTGGCCGTCGCGCTGTGCGTCGAAGGGCCCACCGATCACGTCTCGGCCGCGGTCGGCCTCGCGCTGTACCGCATCACCCAGGAATCGCTGGCCAACATCGCCAAGCATGCGCCCGAGTCGAAAGCCGGTGTGGTGCTCGACATTTCACCCGCATCGGCGAGGCTCGCCGTCACCAACCTGCTACCCGCCGCGGTGCCGGCCACCCGGTCACCCGAAGGGCGCGGCTTGCGCGGCATGCGCCAGCGCGTCGAGCTGCTCGGCGGGGCCATCGACGTCGGCCCCACCCGCGACGGGTGGTCGGTGTGCGCCGAAATACCGCTGCAGGAAGGCGATACCGCCTGGCGGCCAGGGTGGTGCAGGGCGTGATCGACACCGTCCCCGAGGTCGCTGTGCTGCTCGTCGATGACCAGGACCTGGTGCGGTCGGGCCTGCGCCGGATCCTGCGCCGCAAGGACGGTTTCGTCATCGTGGCCGAGTGCGCCGACGGAGACGAGGTGCCCGCCGCGGTGGCCGAGCACCGGCCCGACGTCGTCGTGATGGACCTGCGGATGCGCCGCGTCGACGGCATCGAGGCGACGCGCAGGCTGGGTGGCAGGCCGCCGGTGCTGGCGCTGACCACCTTCAACGAGGACGAGCTGTTATCGGGGGCGCTGCGCGCCGGTGCGGCCGGCTTCGTGCTCAAGGACTCGTCGGCCGAGGAGTTGATCCGCGCGGTGCGGGCCGTCGCCAGGGGCGACAGCTATCTCGATCCCGCGGTGACCTCGCGCGTGTTGACCACCTACCGCAAGGCCGCTCCCGGGCCGCGCGGCACGGCGATCGGTGAGCTGACCACCCGCGAACTCGACGTGTTGACGTTGATCGGGCAGGGCCTGTCCAACACGGAGATCGCGAATCAATTGTGCATCTCGGGCGTCACGGTCAAGAGCCACATCGGCCGGATATTCGGGAAGCTCGATCTGCGCGACCGTGCCGCCGCGATCGTCTACGCCTACGACAACGGCATCGTCGCCCCGCGCTGAAGACCTACAGCGGCGCCGATTGCTCGGCCAGGTTCAGCATGACGTAGGCCATGCACATGAGGAAGTTGAGCACCACCATGATCAGGCCGGCGAGCATCAGCGACCGGGTACCGCGTTGCCTGAGCCTCTTGTAGCGCGCGGCACGCAATTCGCGGTCGAGCCGGATCGCGATCAGCGCGAAGTTCACGTTCATCAGCTCGTGGGCGGCCAGCGGCGCACCCTCCAGCATTTGGCGCAAGCGCTCCGGTGCCGTTCGAACGCCCACCCGCTCGAAGCTCTGGCTCAGACGTAGCGCCCGCCGCCGGCGGAGCGATTCATATGGCAGCCGAAGCCGCCGCGCAAGTTGCCCTCGATCGTCCCCCCAGGGGTAAGACGGGGTCATCACAAGCGGGATTCTAAATCGCCCGGCGCCACTTTTGCGCTGCGAACACGAATTATGTTGGGACAGATCACTTCGCCGCACCGCCGCTCATTTGCTGGGAGGCCGGTAGGTCGAGATAGCGCTCCAGGTTGCGATGCATGTTGATCACGCGGCGCTCCTCGCTGGACAACACCAAGTGAGTGAAGCCGGGCTGGTGCATGCCTCGCTGCAAGCCGGGCAGCACCGCGATGTCTTGGGTGAGCACCACCCCGGGCTCGGCCGACTCGGCGGCCATGCGGACATCCGTCGGCTTGGTGTGCGGCGCGCCCGGCGGCATTCGGGTCATCAAGAACATGACCAGCTCGCCCTTGTCGGGGGACGGGTCGGCGGCGGGGCGCGCGCACATCACGGTCAGGTGGTCGGCGTTGGCGAGGAGCGTCATGTTAGGAAACACGTTGTACTGATGCAATCGGGTCATTCGATCGGTGTCAGCCCAGTTGAGATCCACGCCGCGGGTTGCGGCGAACGCCCGCGTTCGGTCGGCGATCAGGTCGGCAACCGTCTGCCCGGGCCGGCGTTCCGCGGCGGGGAAGGGGGTGCCTTCGGCCGCGCCCATCAGCGCGCCCTGCGTATAGACGTAGGCGTCCCAGACCTCTTCGTCGCTCAGCGCGCCGTCGAACCGTGGGCTCTGCACACCGTAGGGCTGGTCCGATTTCCCGGTGTGCCCCCAAATCCGTTGCGGTGCATGGATGTCGTCGACGCAGCGCAGCAGTTCGGGATGCAGGGTCTGGATGTGGTAGGTCTCGCTGTATCCGTCGGCGATCGTTTTCCAGTTGGCGTCGACCTCGACGGTCAGGGTCGCATAGCAGTGGAAATCCTCCAGGTGGCACCAGGCGATGTCGTCGGGCACCGCCTCCAGGTACTCGATCAGGGACACCGCGCCCGGGTCGAGGGTGACGAAGACGAGCCCCGCCCAGGTGTCGACGCGCGCCGGCAGCAGCGGAAAGTCGGACATGCGCAGCCCGCCGAAGCCCTTGCGGTTGGGCACCCGTTTGAGCGCGCCGGCCAGGTCCCACGTCCAGCCGTGATAGCCGCATTTGAGTTCGTGCAGGCCCGAACCCGATCCGGTGCACAGCGAATTGCCGCGGTGCCGGCAGACGTTCTGGAACGCGCGGAGCACCCCGTCGTCGTCACGGACGATGAGCACCCCATAGGGGCCGCAGCGGTATTCGAAGTAATCACCGGGCGCCGCGACGTGGTCGAGCATGCAGGCCAGCTGCCACACCCTCGGCCACATCCGCTGCGACTCGAGCGTCGCGAAGGCGGGGGAGTAGTAACGCTCGGCGGGCACCAGCGTCGGGCACTCCGGCGGGGCGCCGATGGCGTCCTCGTCGCGGGTCCGCGCCGGATTGCCGGCCGCCGTCGCCATCGCGGGAGCTCTTAACGCGCTCCGCGGACCAGGCGGCCGGGGAGCAGCGCGGCGTCGACGTCGTCGCGGCGGGTCACCGTTCCGCTGACGATGGTCGCGGCATAACCGCTGGCCCCCTGCAGGATTCGGTTGCCGCCGGCGGGCAGGTCGAACGCCATCGCGGCCGGATGCAGTGTCAGCGCGTCCATGTCGATGACGTTGATGTCGGCCTTCTTGCCCGGTTCGATGGTGCCGCGGTCGGTGAGGCCGAACAGGTGCGCGGTGTCGCGGGCTTGCTTGCGGATCACGTACTCCAGCGACAGCTTCTCGCCGCGGTGCCGGTCCCGCGCCCAGTGCGTGAGCAGGAACGTGGGATAGGAAGCGTCGCAGATCATCCCGCAGTGGGCGCCGCCGTCGGATAGTCCGAGAACGCCGGCGGGGTGCAGCATCATCTCGCGGATCGCGTCGTGGTTGCCGTCGGCGTAGTTGAACAGCGGCAGCATCAGCATGTTGGTCGCGTTCGACTCCAGCATGAGGTCGTACAGGGTGGACAACGGGTCCTCGCCGCGGGCCTCGGCGATGGCCGCGACGGTGCGGTCCGGGGTGGGCTCGTAGTCCGGCGGATTGCCCAGGGCATACAGCCGTCCCAGCGAGTGCTGCACCAGGGCGAACATGCCGTCGAACAACAATGTGGGGTCGGGGGGCAGGTCGTCCTCGGCCAGGATCGCCGCCTTCACGGCGGGGTCGGCCAGCCGCTGTGCGAGCTCGTCGCGGCTGCATTCGGCCTTCAGCCGGCGATAGGTGGGCCGGTGGCTGAACCCGTGATGACCTTGGAAGCCGATCATCATGCCGAAGGGGCGCGCCGCGATCTGCGGGTAGAGGCGGGCGCCCGCGGCGTGCGCGTCCGCGGACAAGTCCAGCATCTCCCGCCACAGCTTCGGGTCGGCGTCCACCTGGATCAGCGCGAAGGACACCGGCCGGTCGATCTCGCCGCTCAGTCGCCGCATCCAGTCCAATTCCTTTTTCGGGCCGATGATGTCCTCGCCCGCGGCGCCCTGCGGGGCCAGCTCGAACACCGCCTGGCCGCCGGCCGCCATCGCGCGGCCGAGGCCGAACAGCTCTTCCTCGGCGGCGAAGGTGCCCGGCACCGGCTCACCATCCATCGCGCGGTGGCCCATCGTGCGCGACGTGGAGAAGCCGAGCGCCCCGGCCTCGATCGCCTCGCGGACCAGCCGACCCATCGCCTCGATGTCCTCGGGGGTGGCCGGTTCGTTGCGCGCGCCCCGCTCGCCCATGGCGTAGGCGCGGACGGCGCCGTGCGCGACCTGGCTGCCGACGTCGACGGCGAACTTCTGCTTGTCGACCGCGTCAAGGTACTCCGGGTAGGTCTCCCATCCCCAGGTGATGCCCTCGGTCAACGCGGTCCCGGGGATGTCCTCGACGCCCTCCATCAGCTCGATCAGCCACTGCTCGGTGCCGGGCCGCACGGGCGCGAAGCCGACGCCGCAGTTGCCGGTCACGATCGTGGTCACGCCGTGGCCGCTGGAGGGCTCCAGCAGGCTGTCCCAGCTGACCTGACCGTCGTAGTGGGTGTGGATGTCGACGAATCCGGGTGCCACCACGCGACCTGTCGCATCGATGGTTTCGGCCGCCTCGCCGGTCAGCGTGGGGCCGTCGGCGGAGCGGCGAACGACGTCGACGATCTTGCCGTCCTTGATGCCGATGTCAGCGGGAAAGCGTTGCGCGCCCGTGCCGTCGACGACCGTGCCACCGATGATCTTCAGGTCGAACATGAGACTTCCCTTCGCCGGGTCGCGGGCTGTCCCTGGCGGGCTGAGCGCGAGGCACGCCGGATTTCGCTACGGTAGGTAGCGTAACTCTTGGCGCGACGAAGGCAATAGCCCCGGCCGAATTGGTCCGCCGTCAGAGCGAGCCCTTCAGGGCGTCGACGGTTTCCAGATCATCGAGTGCCGCGACGCCGCGCCGCAGGCCTTCCATCGCAATGTCTTCGAGCTGCATGCCACCCATCCCGGTGGTGATCAGCGGGGCGACGTATGCGTACAACGCGGCCTGGCGGAACCGCAGCCACAGGTCGTCGCGGTCCAGCTCGGGTCCGCCGGCGGCGATCAGCGCCCGCCGGTAGTCGTCGAGGAGTTCGCGCTGGTTGGCCTGGCGGTCCTCCGGCGTCAGGCTGGTGATCAGGGTGTAGGCCAGTTCGCGCGACGGGTGTCCACGGCGCACCGCCTGCCAGTCCAGCAGCCCGGCCTTGCCGCCGTGGAAGTACATGTTGCCCGGGTGGGCATCGCCGTGCATGACGGTATGTGGGGGAGTGTCGATGAGCGCCGCGACGGCGCGGTAGTTGTCGGCGATGAACTTGCCGTTTTCCACCGGGATCGTGGTTCGCTCGGCCAGCCGCTTGATGGAGGTGTGCATGAGCGACCCGGTCAACAGCGACGTGACGTCGCCCGACGGGGTGTACAGCCAGCCCATCGGCCCGCGCCCGTCGCGCGGCAGCCGCCCCCAGAAGGTGGCGTGCAGTTCGGCAAGCAGCTCGACGATCAGGCCGGCCTGGTCGGCCGACAGCGGGTGCAGCGTGTCGGGGAACTCGCACGACTCCGCCGGCAGGTCCTCGAGGACCAGCAGGTATCGGCCGGTCCACGGGTCGAACGCCGTGCCGTGGCAGTAGGGGACGCCGATGACCTGCGGCGCGAGCTCCCGGTAGAAGCGGACCTCGGTGTGTCCCAGGCGTCCGAGTTCGCCCATCAGCCGGGTGGCGGCGGCCTGCGCCGCGACCTTGACGAACACCGAGTCGGGGACCTCCCTGCCGGTCAGTACCAGCCGGCCACGCGAGGAGGTGCCGGCGTCGCGGCTCAGCACGCGGATGGATCGAACGGTGGTCCCCATGACCCGGGACAGGGTGGCGGGGTCGATGTCCTCGACCGTCCGTGGCAGGCCGAATCGGCCTCCGACCACCGCGTCGGTGGCCACCCGCCCCGCACCGCGGCCCAGGTGAGCGGCTAAGCCGAGGATGGAAAATGCTTGTCCCACAGGAGTTTTCATGTCCATCCATCCTGATTTGCGAGCCGGCCGCAGTGCTGCGCGCTTAACACCAGCGGCGTCGGACAAAATCGATCGAACGTCTGGACATCAGACAATATACGATTATTGTCTGATCTGTGGCACCAAGGCCCTCACCACGAACTGCTCGACGAATTCTCGTTTGTCCGCGGCGGGGCGAAATCGCCACGAGGGCGCCAGCAGAAACAGCGTCGCGGTGTGCAACCACTGGACGATCGACCGGAAATCGACGTCGGGGTAGAGCAGCCCCGCCGCTTTCCATCGGTCCAACAGCGGCCCGTAATGCCGCAGCAGCAGCTCCACGATCGGTTCGGAACCCTTCTCGAGCGCCGACGCCACCGCGGTGCTCTCGGCGGCGAACAACGCTTCGTTCAGCGCGTTGCCGTCCACCGATTCCACCCGCGCCAGCACCATCTCCGGCACCGATCGAACCGGGTCGTCCGGGGCGGGCAGCGAGCGCACCAACTCGGCGAGCGCGCTGTCCACACGCGACAGCATCAGGCCCAGCAGGACGTCATCGCGGCCCGGGAAATACCGGTACACCGTCGACCGCGAGACGCCGGCCTCGTCGGCCACCTCGCCCATCCGGAACTGGGTGTTGCCGCGCCGGACGATGCAGCGGCCGGCGGCATCCAGGATTCGTCGACGGGCCTCCTCGTCATCGAGGATCGCGCGGTCGTCGCCCCAGCGCCGGCTCGGTTCCATGGCGGCGATGTTACGGGATGCGTTGTGCTGCAGGAGGATTCGTTAGCGGCTCAGGCTGGGCCGGATTCTGCTCGCGTCAGATAACAAAGCAGCACAA